>JANNNM010000797.1:0-3784 GCA_031398535.1 Betaproteobacteria bacterium
TACGCCGACAGGTTCTCGATGTCCTTGTCCGTCAGCTGCGTGGCGAAACCGGCCATCACGGCGTTCTTGCGCACGCCCGACCTGTAGTCGCGCAGCGCCTTGGCCATGTAGTCGGGATATTGACCTGCCAGCTTGGGGAAGTCGGGCACCGGCGAGATGCCGTCGAGCCCATGGCATGCGGCGCACACTTCCTGCACCTTCTTCTTCGCGGCCACGAGGTCGGCGGCCGACGCGCCACCACAGGCCAGCAACGCGGCAGCCGCGGTCACCGCAGCGAACTTGAAGACAATCATGGGCTTCATCATTTCACCGCCGTTTGCAGCGGCGTCTGCGAGTAGTAGGCGGCGATGTCGGCCATGTCGGCGTCGGACAGCGATGCGGCAATGGCCTTCATCGACGGGTGGCCGCGGTTGCCGGCCTTGTATTCCTTCAGTGCCGCGATGAGGTACGCCGAATGCTGGCCGGCGATCTTGGGCACCTTGTAGACCTCGGGGAAGGCGGTGCGCCAGCCATCGATCCCATGGCAACCCTGGCACATGGCGACCTTCTGCGAGCCCTTGACCGGGTCGCCGGCCGGTGCGGCGCCCTGCGCCAGCGCGCCGGCCGAGGCCGCGACACCCACCACGAGAACTGCCACCCACGAAATACGCTTCATTTCAATCCTGACGGTTGCCCAACATGTTTCCACCCACGGCCGCCGCAACGACCGGCCACCGGGCACACAATCCTGCAATTTTACGGGCGATGGCGATGCCCGGTCAAAGGCGAAGCCGCCCGCCTCAGCGTTCGAGGTACTGGAGCTTGTCCTTCACATCCTTCCAGTCGTCGGCGTCCGGCGGACCCGGCTTGCGCTCGATGATGGGCTTCCAGGCGCGCGACAGTTCGGCGTTCAGCGCCGTGAATTGCTGCTGCGACGCCGGAACGTCGTCTTCGGCGAAGATGGCCTCCACCGGGCATTCCGCCACGCACAGTGTGCAGTCGATGCACTCATCCGGGTCGATCACCAGGAAATTGGGGCCTTCGCGGAAGCAATCCACCGGGCAGACGTCCACGCAGTCGGTGTACTTGCAACGGATGCAGGATTCGGTGACGACGTAGGTCATGGCACGAGGTTTCGGTGGCGGCAGGCGCGACGCGCGCCCGTCAGGGACCTTGAATTTTACCAGAATGGCCGCAAGCTTAATGGCCTGGACAGCGACGACCTTGCGCCTGCCAGCAGGTTTAGGCTAACGTGACCCAAGGCCTCCACCGCCGCATAATTGCGACTCCGCCGGCCGCAAAGATCGTCCGGACACCCGCCCGAAAGAGGATTGTCAAATGAACGAAGCCATCAAACACGTCTCCGATGCCACCTTCGACAAGGACGTGCTGCAATCGGGCAATCCGGTCCTGGTTGATTTCTGGGCGGAGTGGTGCGGCCCGTGCAAGATGTTCGCGCCGGTGCTGGACGAGATCGCCAAGGAGTACGGCGGCAAGGTCACCGTGGCCAAGCTCGACATCGATGCCAACCCGTCCACGCCGGGCAAATACGGCATCCGCGGCATCCCCACGGTCATCCTGTACAAGGCGGGCCAGGTGCACGCGCAGAAGGTGGGCGCGCTGACCAAGTCGCAGCTGACTGCGTTCCTCGACAGCAACCTCTGATCGTTCGCCCGGCGGCCGTCGATTGACAGCCGCCGGTGACCGCTATAACCTTCGCCCGGTTGGTGTGATGCCCGCAAGCAGACGTTAGTGGCCGGTGGTATCACCGGGTCCGGACCTGCCGGGCCTCCAGCATGCAGCACCCGGCGGCACGCCGCGGCAGTCTCCCTGCCAGGTCGGTTGCCAAGCCACCCCCCTCATTTTTCCTTCCAGGCCCGTTCAGGCCGCCCTCGCGCCATTCCGGCACGTTCCCCTCCCCAGCGCCATGCATCTATCCGACCTCAAATCCAAACACATTTCCGAGTTGATCGAGTTCGCCAACGTGAACGAGATCGAGGGTGCCAACCGGATGCGCACGCACGACCTCATCTTCGCGCTGCTGAAGCAGCAGGCGAAGAAGGGGGAGTCGATCTTCGGCGGCGGCGTGCTCGAAGTGCTGCCCGACGGCTTCGGCTTCCTGCGCTCGCCTGACACCAGCTACCTCGCCAACACCGACGACATCTACATCTCGCCGTCGCAGATCCGCCGCTTCAACCTGCACACCGGCGACACGATCGAAGGCGAGATCCGCACGCCCAAGGATGGCGAACGCTACTTCGCGCTGGTCAAGGTGGACCTCGTCAACTACGAGCCGCCCGAGAACGCGAAATCCAAGATCCTGTTCGAGAACCTGACGCCGCTGTTCCCCGACAAGACCATGGTCCTGGAGCGCGACATCAAGGCCGAGGAGAACATCACCGGCCGCATCATCGACATCATCGCGCCCATCGGCAAGGGTCAGCGCGGCCTGCTCGTCGCGTCGCCCAAGTCCGGCAAGACGGTGATGCTGCAGCACATTGCACACTCCATCGCCGCCAACCACCCTGACGTGATGCTGATCGTGCTGCTGATCGACGAGCGGCCCGAGGAAGTGACCGAAATGCAGCGCTCGGTGCGCGGCGAAGTGGTGTCGTCGACCTTCGACGAACCCGCCACGCGCCACGTGCAGGTGGCCGAAATGGTCATCGAAAAGGCCAAGCGCCTGGTCGAGCATAAAAAGGACGTCGTGATCCTGCTGGACTCGATCACGCGCCTCGCCCGCGCCTACAACACCGTGGTGCCGGCCTCCGGCAAGGTGCTGACGGGCGGTGTCGACGCCAACGCGCTGCAGCGCCCCAAGCGCTTCTTCGGCGCGGCGCGCAACATCGAGGAAGGTGGATCGCTCACCATCATCGCCACCGCGCTGATCGATACCGGGTCGCGCATGGACGACGTGATCTACGAAGAATTCAAGGGCACGGGCAACATGGAAATCCACCTCGACCGGCGCATGGCCGAGAAGCGGATCTACCCGTCCATCAACGTCAACCGCTCCGGCACGCGCCGCGAGGAGTTGCTGCTGAAGCCCGACATCCTGCAAAAGGTATGGATCCTGCGCAAGCTGCTCTATCCGATGGACGAGCTCGAGGCGATGGAATTCCTGCTCGACAAGGTCAAGGGCACGAAGAACAACGCCGAATTCTTCGAGAGCATGCGGCGCGGCTGACCCAAGCCCCGGCGCAACCGATTTGCGTTTGCGCCGGGAATCCTGCATAATCGACGGTTTTCCGCAGTAACCCACCTCCCCGTGGGTTGAAGCGGCCCCCTGGGAAAGCGCGTCCACGAGCACCATCACCGCGGGCAAGCGGGTCCGGCACACGAGAGGAAACACCATGCAAGACGCCATTCACCCCAAATACGCCGACGTGCAGGTCACCTGCAGCTGCGGCACGGTCTTCACCACGCGGTCCACCGCGGGCAAGGCGCTGTCGATCGAAGTCTGCGCCTCGTGCCACCCCTTCTATACGGGCAAGCAGAAGGTGATGGACACCGCCGGCCGGATCGACAAGTTCCGCCAGCGCTACGGCGCCAAGACCGGGTCCACGACCGCGGCCTGATGGCGCAACGCCGTGCAAGGATCAAGGCAGCTTCGGCTGCCTTTTTCTTTCGTCCCGCGTAAAGTCGCACGCTGTCACGCCTCCACCAGCCGCTCCGCCCCCGCATGCGCTCCCCTAACGCCAGCACCGCCGACGCCACGCCCACCGACGAACTCAGTCCGTCGGGACCGTTTCGCGCTCTCACGGCACAAGATGACGAACGCGATACGGCGTGGCTGATCGAGGTG
>JANNNM010000828.1:0-3969 GCA_031398535.1 Betaproteobacteria bacterium
CGGCCTGTGCGCGTTCACCCGACGACTACGCGTTTGTCTACGACCGCGTGCTGGCGCAGGTGGCGGAACCGGTGATCCTGCATTGGCTGGGCGAGATGTTCGACCCGGCGCTGGCCGGCTACTGGGTCGGTGCCGGTGGCCTGGCCAGCGATCCGCAGCATGCGCGCGCCACCGATGTGTGTGCCGCCGTGATCACGGCCAACGCCGCCAAGGTCGACGGCGTGAAGGTGTCGCTGCTTGATGCCGGCAAGGAGGTCGCGTTGCGCGCCCGCCTGCCGGCCGGCGTGCGGATGTACACCGGTGATGATTTTAACTACGCGGCCCTGATCGGCGGCGACGCCAGCGGACACTCGGATGCGCTGCTCGGCATCTTCGACGCGATCGCGCCGGCCGCATCCGCCGCACTGACCGCACTGGCGGCGGGCGACCGCGCCGCGTTCGAGACCATCCTGGCGCCCACGGTGCCGCTGTCGCGCCATATCTTTGCCGCGCCGACGCGCTTTTACAAGACCGGTGTCGTGTTCATGGCCTGGCTCAACGGCCACCAGCAGCACTTCACGATGGTGGGCGGCCAGCAGAGCACGCGCAGCATCGTCCATCTCGCCGAATTGTTCCGGCTGGCCGACGTGGCCGGGCTGCTGCGCGACCCCGCGCTCGCGGCGGCGCGGATGCGGGCGCTGCTGGCCGTGCACGGCATCGACGGCTGAAGACCGGCCGTTCGACGACGTCGCGTTCGCGGACGCCCGCCATGCCGAACCTCGGTCCGCCGCCGCCGACGCCGCCCCCGTACAAGTTCGATCGCGCCGTGCTGTTTGCCGTCGGCATCGGCGCGCCGGTGCTGTTCGCTCTGTCGATGGGGGAACCGCGCGCCGCATTGTTTGCCGGCGTGGGCGCCCTCTTCGCGCTGATGACCGACCCGCGACGCACCATCGGCGTCCGCGTGGCCTCCGTGATCATCGCGCTCTTCCTGATCGTCGGCGCGGGCACGCTGGGCGTGCTGCTGCAACAGCAACGCGCGGCGATTTTCATGGCCGTCGTCGTGATCACTTTCCTGTCCGGCCTGCCGAAGCCCCACTTTCCCTACCTGACGATCGTCGGCAAGCTGAGCGCGGCGGTGGTGATCGTCACGTCAGCCGGCTTCGCGGCCACGCCCGCCGCGGCTGGCGCATTCGTGGGCGGCGGGCTCGCGGCCGCGCTTGCCACGGTGGTGGTCGTGCGCTGGCGCGATGCGATGGGCACGACCCTCACGCCGTACGCCGAAGTGCGCGGACTGCTATCCGGCGAGCGCAATCCGCTGTACTACGCGGTCACGCTGGCGGTGGCCGTGGCGCTCGCGATGGTGCTGGCGGACCGCCTGCACGCCACGCTGCCCGGCTGGGTGGGCCTGACCGTGCTGTTCGTGATGCATCCGGACGATGCGACGGCCCTGAAGCTGATGGGCCAGCGGATCGGCGGCACGCTGGTCGGCATCGTCATCGCCGGCATCGTCGTGCACCTGGTGCACGACCAATGGTGGCTGGCCGCACTCGTCATCGGCCTGGCGGCGCTGATGCCGAAGGCCACGGCGGTGAACTACTTCTGGATGTGCACCGTCTTCACGTCGCTGGTGATGCTGCTGCTCGACCTGTCGCTGCTGGCCACCGGCGGCGACGCCAAACTGCTTTTGTGGCGCTTCTACGACACGCTGCTGGGATGCGCCGTCGCCGGCAGCGTGCTGCTGGTGCTCTATGGCGCCCGGCGCTGGCGCGAACGACGTGCCAGCGGCAGGCAGGAATCCGCTGTCGACGCCCCGCCGGACAGTCCGTACTTCCGCCACGCCGACGACGACGATTGAGATCCAGGCGGGGGGCGGCCGCGGCACGGTAAAATGGCTTTTTCCGCCGTTCCCGCCGTTCCCGCCCAAGGAGTGAACCATGGCCCTCGTCTCCATGCGCCAGCTGCTCGACCACGCCGCCGAAAACGGCTACGGGTTGCCCGCGTTCAACGTCAACAACCTGGAACAGGTCCAGGCCATCATGCAGGCCGCGGCGGAGACCGACAGCCCGGTCATCATGCAGGCCTCGGCCGGCGCGCGTAAGTACGCGGGCGAAATCTTCCTGCGGCACCTGATCGAAGCCGCCGTCGAAAGCTATCCGCACATCCCGGTCGTGATGCACCAGGACCACGGCCAGTCGCCGGCGGTGTGCGAATCGGCGATGAAGCTCGGCTTCTCGTCGGTGATGATGGACGGGTCGCTCAAGGAGGACGGCAAGAGCATCGCCGACTACGCGTACAACGTCGACGTCACCCGCAGGGTGGTGGACATGGCGCACAAGCTCGGCGTCACGGTCGAAGGCGAACTGGGCTGCCTCGGCTCGCTCGAGACGATGAAGGGCGACAAGGAGGACGGGCATGGCGCGGAAGGGACGATGACGCGCGAAATGCTGCTGACCGACCCGGATGAAGCCGCCGACTTCGTGAAGTCGACGCAGCTCGATGCGCTGGCCATCGCCATCGGCACGTCGCATGGCGCCTACAAGTTCTCGCGCAAACCCACCGGCGATATCCTGGCCATCGACCGCATCAAGGCGATCCACGCGCGCATTCCCAACACGCATCTCGTGATGCACGGCAGCTCGTCGGTGCCGCAGAACCTGCTGGCGCAAATCCGCGAGTTCGGCGGCGACATGAAGGAAACCTACGGCGTGCCGGTGGAAGAAATCCAGGAAGGCATCCGCCATGGCGTGCGCAAGATCAACATCGACACCGACATCCGGCTGGCGATGACGGCTGCGGTGCGCAAGTACCTGGCCGAGAACCCATCCAAGTTCGACCCGCGCGATTTCCTGAAGCCCGCGATGCTGGCGGCCAAGGCGATATGCGTCGAGCGTTACCAGCAATTCGGCAGTGCGGGCATGGCGTCGAAGATCAAGCCGATCGCGATGCCCATCATCGCGGCACGCTACAAGTCCGGCGAGCTGGCGCAGATCGTCAACTGACGAAGGCAGGTACCTGCAGGTTCTGTAGGCGAGGCTGAAGGCTCGCCTGCAAGCGTATTTTGCAGATCAGATCGGGGGCGTGGCGCAGACCGGCAGCGACAACGTCTGCAGCACCTCGCCGTTGCGCGCGTCCTGCACGACGGCCACGAGCGTTGGATTGCGGCCACGTTCGGCGGGGTGCGCGACGCGCACCCTCGCTTCGTACCGGCCCTGCGCATCGAGCGCGAATGGTCCCGCCAGCGTGCGCACGACATGATCGTGCTCGAGGCGCACGCCGCGGTTCTCCCCGCCCTTCACATCGGAGACGAGTCGGCTGTCCGTGTAGGCAAGCCACACCTCGGCGCGCCGCGCCTCCGCGGCATCGGGAACACGGACCTCGATGCGGGTCTCCACGGTGTCGGTGGCCGCACCATCGACGGCCAGCTTCACCTCTGCGCGCGCCGCGCGACCTCGCGCCGCCCCGAGGGTCTCCGTCACCTTGCTGCCGGCCCAGTTCTGCATGTCGCGGCCCTGCACCCGCACCTGCGGCGTGTAGACGAAGGTCTCGCCGCCGGCACGGCTGGCGGCGTACTGCCTGGCCGTGAACTGCGGGCTGGCGAAGCGATCCTTCCATCCCAGCCGGTCCCAGTAATCGACATGGAAGGTCAGCACCGATGCCTGCGGCGTTGCAGGCGCCACCGGAAAGCGCGATGAGAGCCAGCGGTCGGCCGGCGGACAGCTGTCGCAACCCTCGGAGGTGTACAGCTCGACCAGCGGCAGCATCTTCGCTCCGCTGGCCGCCTCGCACACGGCCGTGCGGCCGAGCGCCGGGAAGCCCAGCGACGCAACGCACAACGCGGTCATCATGATGCTGCGCAGTGGTGGAGTCATGACCGGTGAGTCGAAACAGGCGTTCGGGGAATTACAACGCCATCGTGCTAGCATTTCAGGCGCGGCGCAGCCTGCACCACCCACGTAGGCGCGAGACGGGAACCGCACCCGTACCCAAGGG
>JANNNM010000842.1:0-2648 GCA_031398535.1 Betaproteobacteria bacterium
GTGCGCGACGTGATCATGATGATCGGGATGTTGACGTAGCGCGTATCGCCCTTGATGGTCTTGGTGAACTCGAAACCATCCATCCGCGGCATCTCGATGTCGAGCAGGATGACGTCGGGCAACGTTTCGCTCAGTACCTGCAGGCCGTCGACGCCGTCCTTCGCCGTGGTGACCGCAAAGCCTTCGCGCGTCAGCAGCCGGCTGGTGATCTTGCGTACCGTCAGCGAGTCGTCGACGATCATCACCGTGGGCCGCGCGGAGACCGGCGCCACGTGCGCGCGCGGACGGTCGCCCAGTGCGCGATCCTCGCCCGTCGGCTCGTAGTGCGGAATGTCGGTACGGCTTGCGAGCTGCACCGGGTTGATGATCAGCACGATCTCGCCGGTGCCGAGCACCGTGGCGCCGGAGATGCCCGACACGCGCGAGAGCTGCGGCCCGATGTTCTTGACGACGACTTCTTGGTTGCCGAGCATTTCGTCGACGTGCACGGCGGCATAGCTCTGGCCGCTGCGCAGCAGCAGCACCGAGTTGTACCGCTTGGTTTCCGGGTTGTGGATGGTGTCGCCCAGCAGCCGCGGCAGGTAATGGAACGGATAGACGCGTCCCTGCCAGTCCACCTTGCGCTGGATGTAGATGTCGAGCAGCGCCTGCGACTTCACCTGCTGCACCTGCTCGACCATCGGCGCCGGCAACGCCCACAACCGGCCGCCGGCGCGGATCAGCACCGCCTGCGCCACGGCCAGCGTGAGCGGCATCGTCAGCGTGAAGCGCGTGCCTTTGCCTTCGTTGGACGTGACCTCGACGCGGCCGCCCAGCGCCGCGATCTCGCTACGCACCACGTCCATGCCGATGCCGCGTCCGGAAATCTGGGAGACCTTGGACGCCGTGGAGAACCCCGGGTGGAACAGGCATTCGATCAGCTGGGCTTCGGTGGGCGTGACACCCGCCGCGACGAGTCCCTGCGCCTGCGCGCGATCGCGCACGCGCGCGAAGTCGATGCCGCTGCCGTCGTCGGCAAGATCGATCACCACTTCGTTGCCGACCTGCCGCACCGTCAGTGCAATCTCGCCGATATCGGCCTTGCCCGCCTTGCGCCGGGCTTCCTTGCCTTCAAGCCCATGGTCGAGCGCGTTGCGGAGCAGATGCTCGAGCGGCCCGACCAGCTTTTCAAGCACCGAGCGGTCAAGCTCGACCTGGCTGCCGTTGATCTCGAGATTGGCGCGCTTGTCGAGCTCGCGTGCCGTGGTGCGCAGGATCCGGTAGAGGCGTTCGGACAGGCTGCCGAAAGGCACCGTGCGGATCGCGAACAGCCGCTGCTGCACTTCGCGTGACATGCGCGCCTGCGCCAGCAGCGCGGCATCCGCATCGTCCAGGTTCTTCAGCAACGCCTGCTGCACCGTCGAGACGTCGTTGATGCCTTCGGCCAGCGAGCGCGTCAATTCCTGGAAGCGCGTGTAGCGATCGAATTCGAGCGGATCGAAGCCATCCTGCGTGTCGTTGCGCAACGTGAGCTGCGACTGGATCTGCGACTCCGCCTGGATCTCGATCTCGCGCATCTGCGTGCGCAGCCGGATCACGCTGTTGGTCAGTTCGAGCAGGTTGGACTTGAGCGAACGCAACTCGCCTTCGACGCGGGCACGGGCAATGGCCACTTCGCCGGCTTCGTTGACCAGCCGGTCGATGATGTCCGCCCGCACGCGCAGTTGCGCGCGCGCACCGGTTTCGAGTTCGTGCGCGACCTCAGGTGTCGCGGCCGGTGGCGGCGCAGCAGGCTGCGCAGGCGCGAGCGTGGGTGCAGGCGTCACCGGCGGCGGGACGATGGCAATCGGCGGCACCACGACCGCCGCGACCGGCGCGACCGGCGGAATTTCCGGAATCGCCAGCGGCGGCGTCACTTCCGGCGCGGTATCCGCGACCGGGGTTGTCACCGGCGCCACTTCCAGCGGGGGTTCCACCGGAACGTCAACAGCCATCGGTGGTGGCACGGACGGCACGGCGACCAGCGGCACGACCGGCGAGGCAACGACAATCGGTGTTACCGGCGACGGCGGCACCACGGGTACCGCCGGGCGTTCGATCGTGGGCGCCGGCATCGGCGCATTGATCTCGCCGCGCCGCAGTGCATCGAGCCCGAACGCCATCCGGTCGAGGTCCTCGTCGAGTGCATCGAAGAGATCAGTGGTGCCGAGTACCGGGGTCTCGCCATCCTGCAGGCGCGACTCCATCAGATGGGCCATTTCGCCCAGCCGCATCGCGCCCGCCATCCGCGCACTGCCCTTGAAGGTGTGCAGCGTGCGCCGCAGGCGCGCCGCCGGTTGCTCATCGCCCGGATTGCGGCGCCACGCCCGGACGTCTTCACCGGCCTGCGGGAAGAGTTCGGCCGCCTCGTCCAGGAAGACCGGCAGCACCTGCGGATCGACATCGTCCTGGACGTCCGCCAGCGGATCGAGCATCGCCGCCAACGCGGCGATCTCGTCGAGTGCATCGGCCGTCACGCGTTCCGACGACTCGACGAAGGCCTGGTCGTCCGGAGCCCCGGCAACGGCAGGAACCTCGATCGTCGGCATCACGAGCGACATCGGCGATGCCCGCGATGCTGCAGCTTCGTCTTCAAGGCGAGCCAGTGCCGCCGCGGCCGCTTCGGCGTC
>JANNNM010000852.1:0-2113 GCA_031398535.1 Betaproteobacteria bacterium
CCTGCTGATCTACCAGGACCTCGAGGCGCTGAAGGATGCGGTGCGCCTGGCCAATCCTTCATTGAAGAACTTCGAGGCATCGTGCTTCGATGGTCACTACATCACCGGCGACATCACGGCGGACTACCTGTCGCACCTTGCCGTCGAGCGCAACGAGGCGCGCGGGCAATCCGAGGCCGACCTGCTCGAGGAAGAAAAGCAGCCGGTCTAGCGATTTGACACCGTCCACCGGTGTCGCGTAGCATTTCATCTGCGCCGATTTGAAGCTTCAGCTTGCGGGCGCGTAATAAATTCCGCTAAAGCGAGTTCGTGTCCCCGCCCTGGTCATTCCGGCGGGGCCCGCAAAACCCGTTTGGCGCTAGCCTGACGGGTTTTTTGTTTTATGGGTTTGATGACGAGTCCACGATGAGCACAACGACACCACCACGCGGCTTCACCACCGCCATCCTTCACTCCGACCGCGACGCCGCGATCGAGCACGGCGCGCTGCACAAGCCGCTGCACCTGTCGGTGGCCTACGGCTACCGTGACGCGCGCGAGCTGGCGGCCGTGTTCCAGGGCCGCGCGCAGGGCTATGCGTACGGGCGCCAGGGCAACCCGACCTCCGCAGCGCTCGAGGCCAAGGTCACCGCGATGGAAGGCGGCATCGGCACCGTTACCTTCGCCACCGGCATGGCGGCCATCGGCGCGATCATGCTGGCGCTGCTGAAGGCGGGCGACCATGTCGTGTCGAGCCAGTTCGTGTTCGGCAACACGACGAGCCTGCTGGGCACGATGGAAACGCACGGCCACGCGGTCAGCTATGTCGATGCAACGGATGTGGCACAGGTGGCTGCGGCCATCACGCCGGCCACGCGCCTCGTCTTCGTCGAGACGATCGCCAACCCGCGCGTGCAGGTGGCCGATCTCGCCAAAATCGGCACGCTGTGCCGCGAGCGCGGCATCCTGTACGTCGTCGACAACACGATGACCTCCCCCTGGCTGTTCCAGCCGCGGCACGTCGGCGCAGGCCTGGTCGTCAACGCATTGACGAAGTACATCGGCGGGCACGGCAATGCGCTGGCCGGCAGCGTCACCGACACGGGACTCTTCGACTGGACGACGTTTCCGAACATCGTTGACGCCTACAAGAGCCAGCCGCCGCGCAACTGGGGACTGCAGCAGTTGCGCAAGAAGGGCCTGCGCGACTGGGGCGGCACGCTGGCGGCGGAGCAGGCGCATCACATCGCGGTGGGGGCTGAAACGCTGGGGTTGCGGATGGAGCGCATCTGCGCCAATGCGCTGGCGCTGGCGGAGTGGCTGCAGCAGTCGCCTGACATCGCGAAGGTGTACTACCCGGGCCTCGCCAAGCATCCGCAGCATGCGTTGACTAGCCAATTGTTCCGCGGCTATGGCGGCCTGCTGTCGTTCGAGCTGCGCGACGGCATCGACCCCTTCGACTTTCTCAACCGCCTGAAGATCGTCGTGCTGTCGTCCAACCTCGGCGACAACCGCACGCTGGCGATCCCCGTCGCGCATACGATCTTCTACGAGATGGGGGCGCCGCGCCGCGCGGCGATGGGCATCGCGGATTCGCTGATCCGCATCTCGACAGGCATCGAGGATGGCGCCGATCTGATCGAGGATTTCCGGCAGGCGCTGGCGTAACGTTGGCGACGCGGCCGCGCGAACGCGCGGTCAGCCGTGGATCGTGAGGTCGCGTACGCCGTTGGCATCCACCGCCAGGTACTGGCCATGCTCGTGCCAGTCGGCCAGCACGTAGCGCTCGCGCTCCGCGCCGTCGACATCATGCACATGCCGCGCGGGACGGTGCGTGTGGCCATGGATCATCCGCTGCGCGCCGTGCGCGCGGAACGCATCCGCCACGGCGTCGGCATTCACATCCATGATGGTGTCCGCTTTCAAGGCCTTCTCATCCCGGCTCTTGCGGCGCAGCCACCAGGCGATGGCGCGGCGCGCGAAGTAGGGCAGGCGCAGCAGCCGCGCCTGTGTCTCCGGGTCGCGCATCCGCGTCCGGTAGGCGATGTAGTCCGCGTCGTCGGTGCACAGTTCGTCGCCGTGGCAGACCAGCGTGCGCGTGCCCGCGAGGTCGAATGCCAGCTGTTCCGGCAGC
>JANNNM010000900.1:0-5811 GCA_031398535.1 Betaproteobacteria bacterium
CCCGACATGGGGCTGTGTCGCTGGCACTGCTGGCCGCGGCCGCGCTGCTGCCGGCCGGCGCCCAGGTGACGGATGCCGACATCGAGCGGGCGCGCCGGCAGCATCGCATGCCGACCGATGCCGAGCTGGCGCGTGTGCCGGTGCCGTCCACGCCGCGCATCGACGCCCTGCCCCAACCGGCAACAAGAATGCCGATAGACCTCGAAGCGCTCGCAAAAGGCTTCGACGTGCAGGCGGACAAGCCAGCACTCGGCGAGGCCTCCGGCCCCAGACTGCTGGTGTTCATCAGCTTCGCGATGCCGGAGGCGACGATCACGCGGCTGCTGGACCAGGCCGCCCGTGCGCGCGCCACGCTGGTACTGCGCGGGCTGGTGAACGGCTCGCTGCGCGACACAGTCGAGCGCATGCAGCGCCTGATCGGCAACCGCCAGGTGGCCGTGCAGATCGACCCGCAGGCCTTCGATCGTTTCGCCATCACCCGCACGCCCTCCTTCGTGCTGGTGCGCGACGGCGCAGCGGCACAACCCTGCGCTGTCGGCATGTGCATTGCCATCGACCAGTTCGTGCTGGCCGCGGGCGACGTCAGCCTGGACTATGCGTTGAAGTTCATCGAGCGCTCGGCACCCGCCATGGCCGGCGACGCGTCGGCCTACCTGAAGCGCATGAAGGGGACAGCACGATGAGCTGGCGCAAGGCCGTCGCATGGGTCACGCTCGTCTGCTTCGCGACGACCCAAACCGCGAGCTTGGCCGGTCCGCACGAGGAAGGCGTCGTCGCGGGCCAAGCCGCGAACCCGCTGGCACGCGGCGGCATCACCGGGCCGAGCGCCAGCGACGTCGTGCCAGGCTACTCGACCACGCCAGCGGAGCGCGCCTATTACCGGCAGCCGAACCTCGCGGCACAGGGCAACGCGCGCCTGGCTGTCTGTGCAACGCTGCCGAACGACCCCATCTGCCAGGCACAGCGCGGCGCGCTCGCTTCCGCGAACACACCCCGCCCTGCGGTCACTGCCTACGACCCGGCCATCGCCGCGGCACGCGACATCGGTCGCAGCCCTTCGAGCGTGCTCGGCGGCCTGGGTGCGTATTACAGCGGCTGCACCACCACGGTGACCCACCAGCCCGCCACCACCCAGGCGCGCAGCTGCCTGCGCTATCAGGGCATCGGCAACTACAGCTGCACACGGTCGCTGACGGTCAGCGTCGAGCGTACGACCAGCTGCACCCCGGGGGACTGGTTCGCGCACGCCGCTTCCGGCCGCACGGGCGTGGACGCGCAGTGCCTGCCCGACCAGCCCGAGACGGCGCAGCACTTCCGGGTCACGCAGGACGGCAAGCCGCTGGCCTTCTTCGACGTGAACATGAGCGCGCCGGTGACTTTCCCCGAACGGGTCGCGACGCTGGGATCCGGCAAGAGCGTGTGGGTGGCGGACAGGAGCTGCACGGGCGATGCGTGCAGCCTGACGGCGATGATCGCTGCCGAATCCATCGATGAGTGCACGGGCAGCGCCGATGCGGGCTACACCTGTACGAGCGTCGCGCCCTTCCTGAGAACCTACGCGGCCTGCCGTGCGGGCACGCAGAGCGGCGACATGATCCAGGATTCCATGTGCAGCATGGACGGCGGCTGCACGACGACGACGCTGGATGGCACGCGCTGCTATGCGCCGGCCAGTCGCAGCACGCCCTATGCCGGCTTCGACATCACGCGGACCCTTCCTGGGTACTACTGGACGCTCGACAGCGTTCGGGCGGTATCAGGCTGGACCCCCAACCCGGCCTTCGGCCCGATCCCGACGATGCGCCTGGCCTACACGCGGCCGACCACCACCGTGGCCACCGCCGATCAATGGTCGGATCAGTGCCCGGCATTGGCCGCGGGAGGCCGGTGCGCCATCAGCACGCCGGCCGTGTGCACAGACGGCCCGACCACGAAGGTCGTCGAAGGCGTCTCGGTGTCCCGCGACTGCTGGGAGTTCACCAGCACGATGAGCTGCGACGGCGGGCCCCAGGCGGACGCCTGCGCACCGCTGGTAGCGGCCGGCTGCACGGCGCAAGGCTCCGTGTGCAGGCAGACCAACTCGACGACCGGCGTCTGCGAGGTCCGCGAGGACAGCTACAGCTGCCCCGTGCCGGCGCAGGACGTCACCACAGCCAGCAACTGCCCGTCCAACGTGTTCTGCCTGAACGGCAACTGCTTCGACATCGGCGCGCCGAACGACGCCGATTTCGCGCGCAGCATGTCGATGCTGGAGGCGGGCCGCGAAGCCGGTGTCTACCTCGACACCGACCGCATGCAGGTCTTCAAGGGCGAGGACAACCGCTGCCGCGACCGGCTGCTGAAGAACTGCTGCTACACCGACGGAGCCGGCGCAGGCATGACCAACCAGACGCTGTTCGGCGTCGGCTCGCGGCTGGTCTACGACGTGCTGATGAACGCCTCGAACCGCGATTTCCTGATGCAAGGCATGTCGGCCCTGTTGACCGGCGCCGGTTTTAACGGCAGCTTTACGACCTACGGCGTGACGGTGGCGGTGAACGGCACTGCGTTGCCTGCCGGGTCGGCGGTGCTCTACGCCGGCGACAGCCTCGTACTCGCCTTCGACCCCTGGTCGCTGGCCATCGCCGTGGTCATCTACATCGCCATTTCGATGCTGTCCTGCAACGAAGAGGAGGGCAAGCTGGCGATGAAGGAAGGCGCCAAGCTGTGCCGCACGATCGGCACCTGGTGCTCGTCGTGCATCCGAATCTTTGGCCGCTGCGTGTCGTGCATCGAAGACACCACCTCGAAGTGCTGCTTCAACTCGGTGCTCGCGCGCATCGTCAACGAACAGGGGCGCTTGCAGGTCGGCAAGGGCTGGGGCGGGGCCCAGAACCCGGATTGCTCGGGCTTCAGCGTCGCGCAGTTGCAGCGTCTCGACTTCGCGGCGATGGACCTGTCGGAGTTCTACGCATCGCTGGTGCCGACCTTGCCCAATGTCCAGGCTTTGCAGGCACAAGGCTCCGACCGAATCCCAACCTGCTACTTCGGCCAGGGGAAATGCCAATGAAGACCCATGCGTTGGTCGCGCTGTTGCTGGCGCTCTTCGTTGCCGACGAAACTTTGGCGCAGGAACGCATTGCGGTGAAGGACGCCAAGCCGCTGCTGATCGCCGCCATCGAAGCGCCAGGCGGACAGGCTCATGGGGTGCTGGTTGGCGACATCGCCGACGCCATCACGCAGCGCTTCAAGGGCACGACACCGATCTACATCGACGTGAGCACCGAGCGCAGGTATGCCCAGGCCGGGTGCAGCCGCCTGAACGTGCGCTTCTGGCAGGACGGCGTGCAGTTGCCCGGCGTGCCGGCACCGCGACGCCAGACCATCGATTTCGGGGTCGACTACTGCCGCGACGGGCAGCCGCCCAGATCGCGGTCGTAGGGGTGAACGGATGAGACGCCTTCAGTCCTTGACCGTGCTGATGGTGGCCGCGCTCGCGAACTTCGCGGCCCAGGCACAGGGCGTGACGCCGCGCTACTGGTCGGACACATGGCGCGGCTGGCATTTCTACGAAGAGCCCGAGCCGGAGTCCACGTATCAACCCGCGCCCGTGGCCAGGATCGCTCCCGCAACTCCGGCGGCCAGCGTCGCCAAGCCACCCGAAATCGCGGAGTTCGAGCGGCTGCAGAAGTCGCTGGAGGAGAAGCGCCACATCGCCATCATGCGGCCGACCGAAGCGAATGTCCGTCGCTACATGGAACTCGAGGCCAAGGTCGTGGCGCGCGCCTCCACCTTCGCAGACATGGCCCAGCGTATCGCCTGGGCCACACCCGAGCTGGATCCGAGCCTGCAGGGCCGACCCGTCAACAGCAAGGCGCTGGAAGTCTTCGACCAGCTGCAGATGTCGCAGCGCAGCGAGTCGATCGGCGCGTTGGGGCGCGACCACGTGCTGTTTTTCTTCTTCCGCGGCGACTGTCCCTATTGCCATGCCTTTGCGCCGACGCTCGAGGCCTTCCAGGCCCGGCACGGCATCCGGGTGGTGGCCATCAGCGTCGACGGTGGGTCGATGCCCGGCTTTCCGGACGCTCGCCGCGACAACGGCATTGCCACGACGCTGAAGGTCACCCAGGTCCCCGCGATCTACCTTGCCCAGCCCTTCACCGGAACCATCACGCCCATCGGCTTCGGCGTGTTGTCGGAGACGCAGTTGGTGGAGCGGATCGCCATCGTCGCCGCGGCACCCAACGGGCCAGCGGCTTCCCTGCCCGTCCGCCAGGCCGGGCTGCCGTGACACCAGCAGGATTCACTTCATGGACATGCGTATTCCGCACCACCTCGCCCGCCAAGCGACCGCGGCGATCGGAGCGGTCGCCCTCGCCCTGTCGCCGATCCCCATGCACGCCGGCGACCTGAACGCCGAGGTGAACAACATGTTCAACAACCTTGGCGCGATCGGCAATTACACGGCGCCCGGCGCCTTCCGCGGCCAGACCTTCGGCACCTATGCCGGCGGCAACCTGTTCATGCGTGCGCCGAACAAGGTCTACCAGCTTGCGGCGATCCAGTTCCCGAGCGCCAAGGCCGGGTGCGGCGGCATCGATGTGTTCGGCGGCTCGTTCTCGCACATTTCGGCGGCCGAGTTCAAGAACATGCTGCGCAACATCACCGCCGCGCTGCCGGGCATCGCCTTCCAGCTCGCGCTCGAATCGGTCTCGCCGCTGCTGGGCGGGTTGACCAAGTGGGCCAAGGGCCTGGAGACCTGGATCAACAACGCACGCATCAACTCCTGCGAGACCGCCAAGGCGATCGTCAGCACAGGGGCGGAAGCGCTGGGCTACGGTTCGCAGGAGGCCTGTGCCGATCTGGCGGTGGAGATGGGGCTGGAAGCCGACCGTGACGCCGCCCGCCGCCGCTGCGCCTCGGACCGGGGCAACATCCTGGCCAGCGCACGCACCTCGGCCGACGCCAACCTGCGCAACAAGGCACCCTTCGTCGGCAACCTGACCTGGCGGGCGCTGCAGCGCACCGGCGTTTACCTGGACGATCCGGAGCGCGAGCTGATCATGAGCCTGGTCGGCACGGTGATCTTCTATGCCGAGGACGCTGCACGCGACCCGGAACCGATCGCTCCAACCATCACGTCCATCAGCCACTTGCTCTACGGCCAGGCTGCGGGCGCCGGCACCAACGTGACCCAGCATCTTCTGCGGTGCAACGACTACGCCAACTGCGACGTGGTCACGTTGAACACGGCCTACAACCACATCCCGTTCACGGCACGGGTCGAGACGATGATGCGCTCGATTGCCGACAAGATCGCCACGCGCTCGCCCATCCCCAACAACTCGCCCGAGGTCGGCTTCGTCAACCAGACCACCGAACCGGTCTACAAGATGCTGTCGATCGGCGCAACCATCCCCGGCTCGGGGCTGTCCGACAGCCTGATCGGTCAGTACCGCGACGTCATTGCCGCCGACTACGCCTATGTCTTCCTGGAGCGCAACCTGCGCGTGGGCATGGCGGCGCTCGACAAGGACTACACGCTGCAGCAGTCGCAACGCGAACTGGCCAACCACGTGCGCCAGCGCGCCCAGGCCATGCTGCTGCAGCTGTCGCAGGAGAAGAACCTGCTGTACCAGAAGGTCGGCTCGTTCCGTGCCGTGTCCAGCCATCTGGAGCAACTCGAACGGCAGCTGCGCTCCAGCATGCCGCAGCACGTGATGGACATGCTCGGCCAACAGGCGGCCTTCCAGTCACGGTAGTTGAGCGGCGCGGGAGCTCGCCATGTGGGAGGTCTACGCCTACCAGAACTCCGACAGCCTGTTCGGCGTC
>JANNNM010000923.1:0-2227 GCA_031398535.1 Betaproteobacteria bacterium
CGCCAGTTGCAGCCGTTCGCGCACGTTGCGCAGGCCGATGCCGCTGCCGGCGGTACCGTTGCCGAAGCCATTGCCATCATCGGCGACGGTGATCGCGACGGATCCGGCCTTCGGGGCCGCCAGGATCCAGATCGTGCCGCCGCCGGACTTGGGCTCGAGACCGTGCTTGATCGCGTTCTCAACGAGCGTCTGCAGCATCATCGTCGGGAACAGCACGGATTTGAATCCGTCCGGCACGTTCAGCTCGGTCTTCAGCCGCGCCCCCATCCGGATCTGCATGATCTCGAGATAGGCGCGCACGCGCTCGAGCTCCTCGCCCAGCGTCGTCAGCGCGTTGTCGATGCGCGGCAGCGAGTGGCGCAGGTACAGGATCAGGTTGTCGATGATCCGCTCCGCGCCGGCGGGGTCGCTGCGCACCAGGTACTTGGCACTGCCGAGCGTGTTGTAGAGGAAGTGCGGCTCGACCTGCGCGTGCAGCAACTGCAGCTTGGCCACCGCAAGCTCCTTCTCGATCTCGGTTTCCTTGGTGGATTCCTGCTCGTGGCGGCGCGTCTCCGCAATGCGGTGCGACATCGCGCGCATCATCGCCTCCGCGTTCTCGAGGTTGGTGCCGCCATCCACCATGAACCAGTCGCGCCAGATGCCGCCTTCCGGTTCGCAGACGAGCTTGACGGTCGACGTATCTTCGCGCGGCGTGACGGTGGCGAAGATCCGGTTGCTGGGTGCGCCGAATGCGCCAAGCATGGCTTCGAGCAGCGAATTCGCCGAGCCATCGGCGTGGCCCCGGCGCAGCTTGGCGCGGATCTGCAGGCTGTCGCGGACGCTTTCCACGGACTCGATGTTGGGCAACTCGCGGATCGTCGAGTCCAGCATGTCGAATGCGCGGCCCGCCACCATCGGCATCTCGATCTGCCGGTGCTGGCGGTTGGCGAAGGTCGTGCCGTCGGCCCCGCCGCCGACGACCCGGACGCGCCGGACGTGCGCGATGGCGGACGCGATGACGAAGATCATCAGCAGCACCCAGGACAGGAAGACGAAGCTCTCGCCGCGCCGGATGATGGAGCTCACGAGCATCAGCGCGAAGATGAGGACGAACATCCACGCGAAGATCAGGCGTACGTAGAAGCGGGAGGCGGATTTCATGGGCGAACCTGGGTCAGGCAACGATCGCGTGAGGATAGCGACCCTTCGTGCATTGTCGAGGCGGAATCGGACGAAATGGGGGTGACCCGGACGAAATGATGGCGCTGCCGCCGTCCTGGGGTCGCGGAGCCGCAAACAGGGATGGCGGCGACCGGGCCGGTGGGGCCACCGCAGGCCGCCGATGCGGCGCCATGGGCGCCGGTGCGGATGATGGCGCCCGGTTTCGCGCGCTGACGCCTGGCCGGCGGCAGCGCGGCTGGCTAACTGCTCTTCAGCACGATGTCCCACACGGTGACGACCGCATCAGGCTCCATGCCCGCGGTGCGGTCACCGAACTGCCCCGTGGCGGCGCGCTTGTCCGCCGCGGGAAGATTGCGATAGAGGAAGTCGCGCTCGTTGCCGGGGTCGCCTTCGAAGAACATCTGCGTCGTCAACCGGTTGCGCCCGCTGGCCACGATGTAGTGCAGATGGGGCGTGCGGCCCGAATAGGGCGGCGGCTTGATGGTCTTGATCCGGTAGCGGCCTTCGGCGTCGGTGACGAGCCGTGCGTAGGCCTGGAAATTGGGGTCGAGCGCGCCCGACGCATCGGAATCCCCCGGATGGTGATAGCGGCCGAAGGCATTGGCCTGCCACATCTCGACCGTGGCATTGGACAGCGGGCGTCCCTGCAGGTCGAGCACGCGGCCCGAGGTGTAGAGGATGGTCCCGGCGGCGCGCTGGGGCCGCCCGGCGACCTGCGTCAGGTCGGCATCGCTGTCGGCGGGCTTTTGCGCCGGGTAGAACGGGCCGAGCGCATTGGGCGGCGTGGCAACGCGCGCACCGTCGGCGGCATGCGCTGCGCGCGGGAGGGCAAGGGCCCCGGTGGTGCCCAATGCAAGCAATGCGTGCAGCATATGCCGGCGCGTGACGGCGGGCAGGGTCTCGGGATCCGCGGGAGTGGGGTGCATGCGGTTTGCTCCGATGTTTGGGATGCTGATTGGACCACAGTGTTGCCACTTCGTTTCCGGTACCGCGCGCGGGCCTTCCTGACGACGCACCTTAACGATGCATTTGCTGCTTGATGGCCCCCAGGCTGCCCTTGATG
>JANNNM010000943.1:0-7189 GCA_031398535.1 Betaproteobacteria bacterium
GCGCGGCCGGGCGCACGCACGCGGATACCGGGGCTCTATCTTGCGGGCGGCAGCGTGCATCCCGGACCCGGCATCCCGATGGCCGCCCTCTCGGGGACACTGGCAGCAGCATGCATCCACGCGGACCTGGCTTCGCGGTCGACGTAACGCCGGACGGCTACGTCTGGTGGTACGTCGATGCGCTGTCCGACGACGGCCGGCACGGGCTCACCGTGATCGCCTTCATCGGCAGCGTGTTCTCGCCCTACTACGCGGCGGCCCGACGCCGCGGCGCCGCCGATCCGCGCGCGCACTGCGCGATCAACGTGGCGTTGTACGGCGATGCCGGTCATCGCTGGGCCATGACCGAACGCAGTGCCGGCGCACTTACGCGCACGCCGACGATGCTGCAGATCGGCCCGAGTTCGCTTGCCGCCGACGCCAACGGCCTCACACTGCACATCGACGAGGTGACGGTCCCGTGGCCTTCGCGGATCCGCGGCACGATCCGGCTGCACGCACCCCTGCATGGGGATCACGTCGAGACGCTTGATGCGGCCGGACGGCATCGCTGGCGGCCGCTGGCGCCGCATGCGCGCGTCGAAGTGAAGCTCACGGCACCTGCGCTGTCGTGGTCCGGCCACGGCTATTGCGACAGCAATGCGGGCGATGCGCCCCTGGAAGACGACTTCCGCGAATGGCACTGGTCGCGCGCCGATGCCGGCGATGCGGCGCTGGTGCTCTACGACATCGCGCGGCGAGACGGCACCACCAGGTCGCTGCAGTTGCGCTGCAAGGCTGATGGCACGATCACGCGCTTCGACGCACCGCCGGTCGCGACGCTGCCGGCATCGCGCTGGGGCGTGGCACGCAGCACCCGCGCGGACACGCACGATGGCGCGCGCGTCGTGCAATCGCTGGAGGATGGGCCGTTCTACGCGCGATCAGTCGTGGCGTCGCGGCTGCTTGGACGGGAGGTGACCGCTGTCCACGAAAGCCTGTCGCTCGATCGCTTCCGCGCCCGCTGGGTGCAGTCGCTGCTGCCGTTCCGGATGCCGCGTCGGCGTTGAGCCGTGGTGGCGTCAATCCGGCGGATCGCGCTTCGCCTTGGCATCCTCGCGCTGCGAGCGCCGCACCGACCACAGCTGATACACGCCGAAGCCCAGCACCCCGCCAAACACCAGCAGCATTTCGAGCAGGCCGAGCGTACTGGATTCCATGGCGGTCCTAGGAGCGCACGCGCAGGTCCTGCGCCCGCTGCCGGGATTCCAGCCGCTCGAAGATGTCGAGCACGGTCACCCAGCGTGCATAGAGATTCCACCACGGGGCGCCGTCGCCGACACGCGTGGCCGCCCGGCGCGCCAACGATTCCGCCACCGCATCGACGAGGAAACGCGTCTCCGGCAACGGCGGCGCGACAGGCGCCTTCGACGCCACCGTGCGGGTCGTCAGCGCCCGGCCCAGCACGCGCAGCTTGCGCCGCGGCGTGACCACCGCCCGGCGGCTCACGCCGTCGCCGGCGCGGCGGGACACTTCGTGCCCGATCTCCGCATAGAGCATCCGCGCGGCATTGATCCCGGGCCGGCAGCCGCGCGGCAGCATTGCCACGCCGTCGCCCACGCGCGCATAGAGCGCGTCGGCCGAGGCCAGCAGCCGCTGCACGACGCTGCCCAGCGCCGGTGTATGCACCGGGTTGGCAAGCCACGCACGCGGATCGATGCCGGCCTCGCGCAGCCAGTCGTGCGGCAGGTACAGGCGGCGGTTGCGCGCGTCCTCGCCCACGTCGCGAGCGATGTTGGACAACTGCATGGCGACCCCGAGGTCACAGGCACGCGCGACCGCGACGCGCGAATGCGCGCCCATCAGCAGCGCCATCATCGCGCCCACGGTGCCTGCGACGCGCGCCGCGTAGTCGCGCAGCTCGGCGATGGTGGCGTACTGGCGCCCCGCCTGATCCCACGCGAAGCCTTCGAGCAATGCGTCCGGCAATGCGCGCGGAATGGCAAAGCGCGCCACCACGTCGGCGAAGGCGCGGTCCGTGCGATACGCCAGGGGCCGCCCGGCATAGATCGCGTCGACGCGCGCGTGCAGGTGCGCGAGCGCAGTGGCATCGCTGCCGGCGCTGTCGATCGCGTCGTCGGCCACGCGGCAGAACGCATACAGCGCGCACGCCGGTTCGCGCACGCGCGCCGGCAGCAGGTACGCCGCCGCGTGAAACGTGCGCGAGCCTTCGCGCAGCAGCGCGCGGCAGGCGGCGCTATCGGAAAGGTAGATGGAGGCGGGTTCAGCGGAAGGTGGCAGCATCGGGGACCACGGAGTCAAGGACGCGGGCCGAGGACAGCACCCCGGGCAAGCCTGCGCCCGGATGCGTGCCCGCGCCCACAAGATACAGGCGGGCGATATCTTCGCTGCGATTGTGCGGCCGGAACCATGCGCTTTGCGTCAGGACCGGCGCCATACCGAAGGCGGCGCCGCGGTAGGACGACAGGCGATCCTGGAAGTCCTGCGGCGTCAACACGCGCGAGGTCACGATTTCGTCGGCCAGCCCAGGCAGCACGGTCGCCGCCAGGTGCGCGCAGAGTTGCTGCCGGTAGGCCTCGCCGCGGGCCGGCCAATCGGTGCCGCTGCCAAGATGCGGCACCGGCGACAGCACATAGAATGCATCGCACCCCGGCGGCGCCAGCGACGGGTCGGTGGCGGTCGGGCGATGCAGGTACAGGCTGAAATCCTCCGCCAGCACCTTGCGCTCGAAGATGTCCTCCAGCAGTTCGCGGTAGCGCGGGCCGAGCAGGATCGTGTGATGCGCCACCCCGGGATACTGCCGCCGCGTCCCGAAATACCAGACGAAGAGGCTCATCGAATAACGCGCGCGGTCGATCCGGCGGTCCGTCCACCGCCGCCGGGCATGCGCGGGCACCAGATGGCGATAGGTCCACGCGGAATCAGCATTCGAGACGACGACATCGGCGGCGATCGTCGAACCATCGTCCAGCGTCACGCCGGTGGCCGTGCCGCCCGCGACGACGATGGAGCGCACGCGGGCTTGGCAGCGCACCACATTGCCCTGCCCCTCGATCAGCCGCACCAGGCCCTGGACCAGCGCACCGGTACCGCCCAT
Source organism: Betaproteobacteria bacterium (assembly GCA_031398535.1). Classification (GTDB taxonomy): domain Bacteria; phylum Pseudomonadota; class Gammaproteobacteria; order Burkholderiales; family Casimicrobiaceae; genus VBCG01. The sequence continues at coordinate 3,098 of JANNNM010000943.1, forward strand.
CGCGAAATGCACGCCCCATTCGCGTTCGAGAAATGCGATCAGGCTGTACACCGAGGTGGTCGAGAAGGGATTGCCGCCGACGAGGAGCGGATGGAAACTCAGCACGATCCGCAACCGCGTATCGCGGACATATTTTGCGACCAGGCCATAAACGGTCCGGTAGCTTTCGAGGCGGACCAGCTCGGGCGCCACCTTCAGCATGTCGGTCCATGAGTCGAAGGCCACGTGGCCCAGTTGCTCGAAGCCGACGCGGTAGATGGCCTCGCTGGCCTTCATGAAGCGTTCGTAGCCGGCGACGTCGCCTGGCGCGAATCGCGCCACTTCGGCGCGCATCGCCGCCGCGTCGCCCGAGTAGTCGAAGGTGCTGCCATCGTCGAAGCGAATCCGGTAGAAGGGCGCCACCGCGCGCAGCTCGACGTCGTCGGCGAGGCGCTTGCCGCAGAGCTGCCACAGCTCCTCGAACAGGAACGGCGCCGTGACGATGGTCGGACCGGCGTCGAACGTGAAGCCGTCCTGCCGGTAGACATAGGCGCGTCCGCCCGGCGCATCGAGCTGCTCCAGGACCGTGACGCGAAAACCCCGTGCGCCCAGGCGCACCGCCGCAGCCAAGCCGCCGAAGCCGCTGCCGATCACGACCGCGTGCGGCGCGCGGCGCAAGTCGGCACGCGTCGCGGCATCGACGGAAAGTTCACGGGGCATGACAGCGCGAGTATAGAAGCGCCTCGCCTGCCATGACAAACGCATTCGCCCGGACACATTCATGCTGCAGTGCGTTACCTGTCCAGGCAGGACACATCGCACAAATCCGGTGCTGTCTCCTTGACTTTAAGCGCGCGCGGACGAACCATGCGGGGCTGCGCAACGGTCACGCCGTTTCGTCGCAACCATCCACATGTCCATCCGCCCGCCTCCGATTCCTCCGAAGCGCGACGATCCCCGTGACGGGATCGAAAACGACGATCCTCGTTTCGGCGAAGCCGATCTGTCGAACTGCGACCGCGAGCTGATCCAGCATCCGGGCTCGATCCAGCCGCATGGCGCGTTGCTGATCCTCGATGCCGCATCACCGTCGATCCTGCAGGCCAGCGCCAACGTGCGGGTCATGCTCGGCTTCGAGGTCGAGGAACTGCTGGGTCAATCGATCGAAATCCTGGGGGGCGACCTGCCGGCCCAGGTCTGGACGCGGGTGCTGGCCGGCGTGCGCGCCGCGCCCCATGCTTTCCGCGGCTACATCGAACGCGCCGGCGTGCGCCGCGGCTTCGAGGCGATGATCCACCGCAACGCCGACGATGCCGTCATCCTCGAACTCGAGCCCGTCAACCTGACCGACGCGGCGCAGCTCGCGCGGGAACTGCCGCTGCGGCTGCCCGCCGCCGTCGCGCGGCTGGGTGCAGCGCCGTCGCTCGACGTGCTGGCGAACGAATCGGTGGACATCTTCCGCGAGATCACCGGCTATGACCGCGTGATGTTCTATCGCTTCGATCCCGACGGCCACGGCGAAGTAGTGGCGGAGGCCAAGGAAGCGGCGCTCGAACCCTTCGTCGGCCTGCACTACCCGGAATCGGACATCCCGCAGCGCGCGCGCGAACTCTACCTGCGCAACCGCGTGCGGGTGCTGGTCGACGTGCACTACGATCCGGTCCCGCTGGTGCCGCGGCTCTTTCCGCCCACCGGCGACGAGCTCGACATGTCGATGAGCTGGCTGCGCAGCATGTCGCCGCTGCACCTGCAGTACCTGAAAAACATGGGCGTGACGGCCACGCTGGTCGTCTCGCTGGTCCGCGAAGGCCGGCTGTGGGGCCTCATCGCCTGCCACCACTATTCACCCAAACGGCTTGCCTACGCGATGCGTGCGGCTTGCGACCTCGTGGCCGAGATCCTGTCCACGCGGATCGCCGTACTGGAGAATTTCTCGCAGGTGCGCTCCACCGCGCTGGTGCGCCGCCTCGAAAGCCGGCTACTCGAAGCCACGTGGACGCGCGGGGAATGGCAGCAGGCGTTGTTGGAGGACCCGCGTGACCTGCTGCGGATGGTCGATGCCACGGGTGTGGCGCTGGTCTGCGACGGCGAGGTCCTGACTGCCGGGGACGTCCCTGCGACGGACGACCTCCGCGCCCTCGTCAGCTGGATCGCGGGCAACGCGGCCGAAGGCGGGGTCTTCACGTGCGCGTCGGTCGCCCGCGACGTGCCGGAATTCGCGCCCCTAGCCGCCAACGCGTGCGGTGTGCTGGCGGTGGAACTGTCGCGCCCCGATCGCGAGTATCTCGTCTGGCTGCGCGGCGAGCAGGTGCTCGAGGTCCGCTGGGCCGGCAACCCGCACAAGCCGGTCCTGCCGGGCAACGACCCGCGCGATCTTTCGCCGCGGCGTTCCTTCGCCGTGTGGACCGAGCGGGTGCAGCGTACGTCGCGCCGGTTCAGTCCTTCGGAGATCGGCACGGCCCGCGCCGTCGGTGCCGCCTTGCGCGACGTGATGCTGCAGGTACGCTCGATGAGCTACCTCATCACCGAGGATCGCATCGCCAAGCTGCGCCGTGCGTTGCAGGCGTCCGCCGATGGCGTGCTGATCGCCGACGGCGCCGGGCGCATCCGCTTCGTCAGTGAGGCGTTCTCGCGCTTCTTCCGCCGGCCGCACGTGCACCTGGCGGACATGGAAGACCTGCCGCGCCTGTTCCACGATCCCGCCGCGGCGCGCGAAATGGTGCGTGCGGTGATGGACGAGGAACGCAGCTGGCGCGGTGAATTGAGCCTCGATGCCGGGAGCGGCAAGTTGATTCCACTGGCCATCCGCGCCGATGTCATTCCGCGCCTCGATGGCTTCGGGGCGCTGGGCCGCATCGTGCTGGTGACCAACATGTCCGAGGGCCGCGAGGCCGATGCCGCGCGCGACCGCGTGCAGCGCGCGATCCGCGAGGCGCAGCGCCCGCTGCGCCAGGGCGAGGTGGCCTTTGCCGACAGCCCGGACTATCACCAGTTGCTGGACGCCGTGCTGGCGCATGCCAGCCTGGCGGTTCTGGAAGTAGCCGATGACGGCGACTGCGCGGCGCTGGTGCCCACGCTGGACGACCTCGAAGCCTCGACCAAGCGCCTGGCCGACCTGACGCGCCAGATGAGCGCCTACGCCGCCAACAGCGAGCTCGACAGCTGACGCCGTCCGCAGGGCTCCGTTACGCCGCCGCAGTTCCGGCGTCCGCATCCTGCACCACGGCCAGCTCCTCGAACAGCTCGACGTGCCGCGCAAAGGCCTCGCCGGCTTCCGCCACGATCGCATCGAGGTCGGCCGTGCCGAGCGGAAGTGCGTCAAGTCCGCGGCGGAAGTCGGCCTTCAACGCATCGGGCGCATCGTTGCCGAAGGCATAGAAATTCGTGCCGCGTTCGTCGCGCAACCCGAGCGCACGGCGCACGATGTCGCGCAGCAGTTGTCCTCCGCTCAAGTCCCCCATGTACCGGACGTAGGCATGGGCCGCCAGCAGCGCCGGATGGGCGCGCGCCAGGTTTTCGATGCGCACGACGTAGGCGCGCATCGCCGCAGCCACCGGCAATGCCGACCACCTGGGTGCCAGGTGATCGAGATCAGCGGCCAGCACGTCGGCCCGGAACAGCGTCCGCGCCTGGATGGGCGCCAGCACCTGCTTGCCGGCCTGCGTTTCGAGGGCGCGCTCGAGAGCGTCGTACAGCGCATGCAGGTTGCGCAGGAACAGCACATACGTGGTGGGAGCGATCTCGCCGCGCAGCAGGGACGGCATGAAGCCGGCGCGCTCGGCGGCGCGATGCGAGGCGCGGGTGGCATCGGCCAGGCGCAGGGACAACGGTACGGCGCACGCGGTCATGAGGCGAAAGTGTAGCAGCGTCTACGGATTCGTATCTGCAGTCGCGTGGCGGACGGCGGCGGACATCACGGCCGCATTGGCATAGGGCAGCGGCAGGTAGCGCGCGCCCATCGCGGCGGCGAGCACGCGGGCCGGCTCCTGGGGCTGCGGCGAGGTGTCGAGCAGCAGCGTGGCGAAGCCGCCCTGCGCCATCAGGCGCGCCACCGCGAGCGCCTCCTCGTTCGCGCGGGTGCGGCCGGGCGTGCCGTCGCGCGCGATGTTGCCG
>JANNNM010000080.1:0-1195 GCA_031398535.1 Betaproteobacteria bacterium
GTGGCCGGCGACCTGTCGCAATCCGGCACCGTCGTCCGCGTCGTTGACAGCGTGCTCGACGCGTGGGGACAGATCGACATCCTGGTCAACAACGCCGGGGCCAACTGGGCGGCACCCGCGGAAGATTATCCGGACGACGGCTGGCGCAAGGTGATGGCGCTCAATATCGATGCACAGTTCGCGCTGTCGCGCGAAGTGGGCAAGCGGTCGATGATCCCGCGGCGCACCGGCAAGATCATCAACATCGCCTCCATCGCCGGGCTCTACGGCAATCCGCCCGGGTGGGACATGCAGACGATCGCGTACAACACCAGCAAGGGCGCGCTCGTCAATTTCACGCGCGCGCTGGCCGCGGAATGGGGCCGCTACAACATCAACGTCAATGCGATCTGCCCGGGGTTCTTTCCGTCGAAGATGACAAAGGGCGTGCTGGAGCGCATCGACCGCGCGGTGATCGACCTGACCCCGCTCGGTCGCCTGGGCAACGACGACGACCTGAAGGGTAGCGTCGTGTTCCTCGCGTCCGAAGCATCACGGCATGTCACCGGCCAGGCGCTGGTCGTCGATGGCGGCTGCACGATTGTCTGAGCGCGACGCCAATCCCGGTGCGCGGCTGGTGGCGCCGTTGCAGCCGCTGGCCATCCCCAGCGTCGAGACGTATCTGCAAGGCGTGCTGGGTGCCGCGACGCGCGTCACCGACATCCGGCAGTACCAGGGCGGGCAATCGAACCCGACCTATCGCGTCGATACCAATGCGGGGCGCTATGTGCTGCGGCGGAAGCCTTCCGGTGCGTTGCTGCCTTCCGCCCATGCGATCGACCGCGAGTATCGCGTGATGGCCGCGCTGGCATCGACCGATGTCCCGGTGCCGCGCATGGTGGCGCTGTGCGAGGACACCGCCGTGATCGGCACCGCGTTCTATCTGATGGCGTATGTGGAAGGCCGCGTGCTGTGGGACCCGACGCTGCCCGGCATGACGAAGGCCGAACGCGCCGCCCATTACGACGAACTCAACCGCGTGCTGGCGGCGTTGCATCAGGTGGATATCGCGGCCGCCGGGCTGACGGACTTCGGCCGGCATGGGCAGTACATCCAGCGCCAGATCGCGCGCTGGTCGAAGCAATACGCCGCCACCGGCATCGACCCCATTCCCGCGATGGACCGGCTGATCGAATGGCTGCCCCTGCACTGCCCG
>JANNNM010000691.1:0-2005 GCA_031398535.1 Betaproteobacteria bacterium
GTGCCCGACGTGGTGGGCAGCGCCACGAACCACGGCAGCGGCTGGTCCATCGCGCGCACCTGCGGGTGATCCCACGCGTACTCGAGGATGTCACCGGGGTGCACGGCCATCAGGGCCACGGCCTTCGCCACGTCAAGCGCCGCACCACCGCCGAGGCCGATGACGGCATCGGCGCGATGGGCGCGGTAGGCGGCGGCGCCTTCCATCACCTGGCTGCGCACCGGATTGCCCGAGATGCCCGAAAACACGCCGACATCGAGGCCGGTCAGGTCCTGCAGGAAGGCCCTCAGCAGCGGCAGCGCCGCGATGCCGCGGTCAGTGACAAGCAGCGGCCGCTTGATGCCCTGGTCGGCCAGATGCTTGGCCACCAGCTTGCGCGCGCCGGCGCCGAAATGAATGGTGGTGGGGAAGCTGAAGCGTTCGATCATGGTGGGGCGATCTCGACAGAATCAAATGATTTCGAAGTAGCGCTGGCGTTCCCAGTCGGTGACGGCGTCGAGCCACTGGCGCCATTCCCATTCGCGCGTGGCGGCGAAGTGGTCGACAAAGGCATCGCCGAACCAGTCGCGCGCCGCGTCCGATTGCTGGAACACGCGCGTGGTCTCGATCAGCGTACGCGGCGCGCGCGGGACGTTCTCCGAGCCCTCGTTGGTGCCGGTGATGGGCTTCGCGGTGAGCTTCAGGCCCTTTTCCACGCCGTTCAGTCCGGCGGCGATCACGGCGGCCATCGCGAGATACGGGTTGACGTCGGAACCGGGGCAGCGCGTCTCGAGGCGCGTCGATTTGGGGGACCCCGGGATCACGCGGAAGCTGGCCGTGCGGTTGTCGACCCCCCAGGTGGGTTTTACGGGTGCCCAGAACCCATCGACGAGGCGCTTGTAGCTGTTGATCGTCGGCCAGAACATCGGCGCGAACTGCATCAGCGTGTCGACCTGGCCAGCCAGGTAGCTCTCGAAGAGCTTGCTCATGCCATGGCGGCCCTTGGGATCGTAGAAGCGGTTGACCTTGCCGTCGGACAACGATTGATGGATATGGCCGGAGCAGCCGGGGTACTTGGCGCTCCACTTGGCCATGAAGCTCGGCATGATGTCGAAGCGTGACGCGATTTCCTTGGCGCCGGACTTGAACAGCACCGCGCGATCGGCGGCTTCCAGCGCCTCGGAAAAGAGGATCGCGACTTCGTAGACACCCGGACCCGTTTCGGTGTGCAGGCCTTCGATGGGCACGCCGAACGCGCCCATCTCGTTGAACAGCGCCGCGAAGTACGGCTGGGCCGCATTGGCACGCAGCAGCGAATAGCCGAACATGCCCGGCGAGATGGGTTCCGGATCCACGCCCTTCTTGGCGGCCCACGTCTGCGGCGTCTCGGAAAAATTGAACCACTCGAATTCCATGCCGCACATGGGCATCAGGCCCATGTTTTCCGCGCGCGCGCCAGCACCTTCTTCAGCACTTGCCGCGGGCACAGCGGGAAGGGCACTTCCTTGCCGTCCTTCTGCCAGACGAATTCGCCGAGGAAGAACGGCACGCCGTCATCCCACGGCACGTTGCGGTGGGTCTTCAGGTCGATGCGCGCCAGCACGTCGGGAAAGCCCTTGTGCCAGCCGGTGATCGTCGTGTTGTCGTAGCAGACGTCCTGCGAGTCCCACCCGAACACGACGTCGCAGAAGCCGAAGCCGCCTTCGGCGGCCGAAAAGAACTTGTCCTTGTGCAGGTATTTGCCGCGCAGCACGCCGTCGATATCGGCGACGGCAACCTTGACGCGGTTGCCAGGGTACTTGCGCACCGCTTCGAGGATCTTGGCCTGGGGAATCGCCACCGCCATGGAGGGCTCCAATACGGGTCGTGTCGTGCCGGAGACCATCGATTCTAGCGCACCGGGCATGCGGCAATGGCATCATCGAAGCCCCGTGACCGTCCGTACCAACGTCTCGTGCCCAACGCGGTTCCACTGCTCTGTCTCCATGCCGCCGTGATGCTGTTCGGGTTCGCCGCCCTCTTCGGC
>JANNNM010000152.1:0-2416 GCA_031398535.1 Betaproteobacteria bacterium
GGCAGAGGATGTGTCTTGTAGCCCTCGACCAGCACCAGGTCGCAGGCCGCAAGCTGCCCCAGCGCCTGGGGCAACGTCAGTTCAGCCGCGCCACGAAGCTCGTGCATCAATGCCCAGCGCACGCCGGAGCTGACCAGCACCTCGGTGCACCCGGCCTGCCGGTGCCGCCAGGAGTCTTTGCCCGGCTGGTCGATGTCGAACTCGTGATGGGCATGCTTGACGAGCGAGACCCGCTCGCCACGCCGGACCAGTACGGGGATCAGCCGCTCGATCAGCGTGGTCTTGCCGCTGCCGGACCAGCCGGCGAATCCGAAGATCTTCATGGGACGGGTACCGGTCAGCGGCCGAGCACGGCGACGGTGATCGTGACGATTCCCAGCACCAGGTTGACGCCCACCCACCGGCGGACCTGCGCCATCGCCGCGCCGGCGCGTTCCCATTCGGACGCGGCGACTGCGGCACGCAGGCGCCGGAACGGCACCGCGACGATGTGACCGTAGATCAGCATCATCAGCACGCCCAGTCCCGTCATCGCATGCACGGCCGGCCCCACGCCGCGCATGCCGCCCAGCATGACGATCAACGCGATGCCACTGACGAGGATGCCGGCCACAGCCACCGCGACCCAGCCGAGGAAGTGGTGGAGCGTTGCCGCGAGCAGCGGCAGCCGCTGCGGGGGCGGCAAGGCCAGCGCCGCGGGGCGCAGCGCCATGTGCGCGAAGAACATGCCGCCGATCCAGACGACGACGCCGAGCAGGTGAATCCAGCGGGCAATCTGCATGGGAACCCGAGAGTAGGAACAAGGTCCATTGTAGCGTCCGCGATGGCGTACCCGTTTCCCGGTTGCCGGTGGCTGCAGCGACGGCCTATAGTGATCCGGTAGCCGGTGGGGCGCTGGTCCCGCGGCATCCCCGATCCTTGCGCGAGGCAAAGGCAATGGCACAGGCTCTACCTCCGGCAGTTCCCGTGTCGCACGACACGCCGGTGCGCGATGTCGAAGGCGCGATCGAACGCGCCATCGCCGTCGTGCCCGCGCCGCGCACCCACGCGGTGTCCAACCCGGACGAGGCGGCTGAAGCCATCGCGAAGCGCGCCGCCAAGCAGGCGGCACTGCTCTCCGGTTCGCTCGCCCTGCCCCCGGGTCCGCTCGGCATGCTGACGGTGCTCCCTGACCTCTTCCTCATCTGGAAGACGCAGCGGCAGATGGTGGCTGACATCTTCGCGTTGTACGGCCGCACGGCGGAACTGACGCGCGTGCACATGCTGTATTGCCTTTTCCGTCACGCCGCCAGCCAGGTGCTGCGCGACGTCGTCGTGCGCACCGGCCAGCGCGTGATCGTGCAGCAGGTCAGCAGCGGCGCATTGCGCACGCTGGTGAATCGCATCGGCGTCGGCGTCACGCGGCGCGTGGCCGGCACCGCCGCTTCCCGATGGGTGCCGCTCGCGGGCGCGGCCGCGGTCGGCGCCTATGCGTACTGGGACACGCTGCAGGTCGCGCGGACGGCGCGCAAGCTGCTCGCCGAGTCCACCACCCACACGCCGTCCTGACGTCCGGCGACTCGGTCACCCCTCATGTGCGGCCGCTACGAACTGCACACGCACCCGGCGGCGATTGCGCTGGCCTTCGGCATCGGCAACATTCCATCGCTGTCCCCGCGCTACAACATCGCGCCGATGCAGCAGGTGCCGGTGGTGCGACGCTCGCAGGCAGGTCCGCGCGAACTCGTCGACATGCGCTGGGGGCTTGTGCCCCGCTGGGCCAAGGACCCGGGCATCGGCGCCAAGATGATCAATGCGCGGTCCGAAACGATCGCCGAGAAGCCCTCGTTCCGCACGGCGTACCGACGGCACCGCTGCCTGCTGCCCACCGATGGCTTCTACGAGTGGAAGGTCGGCGCCGGCGGCGCCAAGCAGCCGATCCACATCGGCATGAAGGACGGCAGCCTCTTCGCATTCGCCGGCCTGGCGGAGCGCTGGCTGTCGCCGGAGGGCGAGGTGCTCGACACGTGCACGATCGTCACCACGCAGTCCAACGCGCTGCTCTCGCCGCTGCACGACCGGATGCCGGTGATCGTGGCGGCACCGGATTACGAGCGCTGGCTGGATGTAGCCAACATCGATGTCAGCGATCTCTTCGCGCCGTTTCCCGCCGCGCTGATGACGTACTACCCCGTCTCCACGCGCGTGAACGCCGTGCGCAACGACGATGCGTCGCTGCTGGAACGCGTGGCCGACGACGCCGCTGCTCCGGAGGCACCGGTTGCGGTTGAACCAGCCACGCCGGAGCAATCGCAGCTGTTTTAAGTTAGCGTCGCGTCGTTTTGCGCGGATCGCATGCCGGCCACGGTGCGGCCCTCTGCTTCTGGTCGTTGGGTCCCCTGAACGGGGACACGACCAGAAGCGCCGTGCCGCCCCC
>JANNNM010000210.1:0-2190 GCA_031398535.1 Betaproteobacteria bacterium
ACCGGCCCGGCGGCAATGGCGGCGTGGCCGCCGGCGTGCTGGCGGCGAGCCCGCCGGATGGCTATCAGTTCCTCGTCACCGACGGGTCGATGTTCTCGATCAACCCGCTGATCTATTCGAAGCTCACCTACGATCCGGTCAAGGATTTCATCCCGGTGGCGCTGATCGCGCGTGCGCCGCTGTTCCTGGCCGTCAACCAGAAGGTGCCGGTGAATACACTGCCCGAATGGACCGCGTACGTGAAGGGCAAGCCGGGCGATCTCAATTATGGCTCCTCCGGCATCGGCAGCACGCATCACCTGACGATGGAGTCGCTGAAGGGGGCGTTGAACCTCGATATCAAGCACATCCCCTACAAGGGCACGGGGCAGTCGGTGCCCGCGCTGGTGGGCGGTCAGGTGGAGATGCTGTGGTCGGCCTATCCGTCGCTGGTGGGCTTCGTGAAGGACGGGCGCGTGAAGCTGATTGCCACGAATGCCGCACAGCGTTCATCGCTGGCGCCGGATGTCCCGGCCATCGCGGAAGTGGTGCCGGGCTTCGATTTTGCGCCGATCGTCGGCATCCTGGCCGCCGCCGGCACGCCGCAGGCGATCATCCAGAAGGTGGCGCAGGAAACGATTGCCGTCACCAAGCAGGCCGACGCGATTGCCGCGATGGCCGCGGCCGGCATCGATCCCGTGGGCGGCGGGCCGGAGGACTACGCGCGCGCCATTGCCAGCGAGAACGAGCGCTTCGCCAAGGCCGTGAAGGCCGCGAACCTGAAGCCCGAATGATTGCTTTGTACAAGCCGATGCGCCCGGAGTGATGCCGTGAGCCAATTGAAGCTGACGTTCGGCTGCTGGAACTACGACCGCACGCGCGCGCTGGCCGACGGCAGTGTCGTGGCCGACGGCATCGACCTCAACTACCTCGACATGCTGGTGGAGGAGACGTTCTTCCGGATGCTGCGGCACCAGGAGTTCGACGTGGCGGAACTCTCGCTGTCGTCGTACACGGTGTCGCTGTTCCGGTCGCCGCAGCCCTTCGTCGCCATCCCGGTGTTTCCGTCGCGGTTCTTCCGGCATTCGTGCATCTATGTGAATGCTGCATCCGGCATCCGCAAACCGGCGGACCTGATCGGCCGCCGCATCGGCAACCCGGAATACCAGATGACCGCGCCGGTCTGGATTCGCGGCATCCTGTCCGATCACTATGCGGTGCCGGTCGACAGCGTGACGTATGTCACGGGTGGCGAGGAAGAGCCGGGGCGTTCGGAGAAGCTGAAGCTCGACCTGCCGCCGTCGATCAAGGTCGAGCGCATCGGCCCGGCGCAGACGCTGTCGCAGATGCTGCGCGACGGCGAGATCGATGCGCTGTACACGGCGCGCGCGCCATCGTCGTTCCGGGCCGGCGACGGTCGTGTGGTGCGCCTCTTTCCCGACTATCGCGAGATCGAGCGCGACTATTACCGCAGCACCGGCATCTTTCCGATCATGCACACGGTGGCCATCCGCCGCGATGTGTATGAAGCCAACCGCTGGATCGCGCAATCGCTGCAGAAGGCCTTCATTGCGGCGCAAGCCAAGACCTATGCGGACCTCAAGGAATCCGCAGCATTGAAAGCAATGCTGCCGTGGCTCAACCACCATGTGGAAGAGGCCATCGCCGAGATGGGCGAGGACTACTGGCCCTACGGCTTCGACCGCAATCGCGCGACGCTGGATACCTTCCTGCGGTATCACCACGAGCAGGGCCTGTCGAAGCGCCGGCTGGCGCCGGAAGACCTGTTCGCGCCGGAGAGCCTCGAGGCGTTTCGCATATAGGCGTTAGACTTGACGTCGCAACATACTTTGGCGGTGGTGGATATTCAGCGTCGCTCGCGGTGAGCGGCGGTGGAACCGATTGCCGGATGCGTTGCGACAGGATGTGCGACGACAACCGTTTGTAGGCGGGGCTTTGGCCACGGGTTCAATGCGGCACCATACCCGCGAGACTGAAGCGTCGCCTACAAGCAGCGACATCGGCATCGGTAGGTTTGCCAATGCCCCGACCCGCGAAGCGGCGCGGGGCGAGGCGCCTCCAGGCGGGCGCATTCGAGCCGTATGTTCCCGGTGCGTGCGGCAAAAAAATGGGAGGTCGTGGGTTGACCTCCCCGTTTTTTTTGCCCTCACGCGCCCGAACCCGAAGCCAGCGGCGACCTAAGCCCGCCTG
>JANNNM010000248.1:0-1575 GCA_031398535.1 Betaproteobacteria bacterium
AGTGGGCGAAAGTCGTCAAGGCTTCGGGGGCGAAGGCGGAGTGATCCTGAGATAATCTGACTTTCCCTCCGCAGGACTCCCCATGGCGCAGTACGTCTTTTCGATGAAGCGGCTGAACAAGACCGTTCCGCCGCAACGCCAGATCCTCAAGAACATCAATCTCGCTTTCTACCCCGGCGCCAAGATCGGCGTGCTGGGCATGAACGGCTCCGGCAAGTCGAGCCTGCTGAAGATCATGGCCGGCGAAGACCGCGAGTTCGAAGGTGAAGCCGTGCCAATGCCCAACATGCGCATCGGCTTCCTGCCGCAGGAACCGCAACTTGAACCCGGGCAAACCGTCCGCGAAGCGGTGGAACTGGGCATGGGCGACGTGCTGGCCGCCAAAACCGCACTGGAAAAGGTGTACGCCGACTACGCGGAAGCCGATGCCGATTTCGATAAGCTTGCTGCGGAACAGGCGCGACTCGAAGCCATCATCGAGGCATCAGGTGCCAACTCCGACCTGCAGATGGAGATTGCCGCCGACGCGCTGCGGTTGCCGCCGTGGGACGCGAAGATCGGCAACCTCTCTGGCGGCGAGAAGCGCCGCGTGGCGCTGTGCCGGCTGCTGCTGGAAAAGCCCGACATGCTGCTGCTCGACGCACCCACCAACCACCTCGACGCCGAAAGTGTCGAATGGCTGGAAAAATTCCTCGAGAAGTTTCCCGGCACCGTGATCGCCGTCACCCACGATCGCTACTTCCTCGACAACGCCGCCGAGTGGATCCTGGAACTCGACCGCGGCTACGGCATCCCGTGGAAGGGCAACTACAGCTCGTGGCTGGAACAGAAGGAAGCACGCCTCAAGACCGAAGCCAAGCAGGAAGGCGCGCGGATCAAGGCAATGCAGACGGAACTCGAGTGGGTGCGCAGCAACCCCAAGGCGCGGCAGTCGAAGAGCAAGGCGCGCATCGCGCGCTTCGAGGAGCTGTCGTCGCACGAGCACCAGAAGCGCAACGAGACGCAGGAGATCTTCATCCCGGTGGCCGAGCGCCTCGGCAACAACGTCATCGAGTTCAAGAACGTCCGCAAGGCCTACGGCGAGCGGCTGCTGATCGACGATCTCTCGTTCAACATTCCGCCGGGCGCCATCGTCGGCATCATCGGCCCCAACGGCGCAGGCAAGTCCACGCTGTTCCGCATGCTGACCGGCCGCGACAAACCCGATGCCGGCGAGATCATCATCGGTTCCACGGTGCAAATGGTGGCCGTGGACCAGACGCGCGAATCGCTGCCCAACGACAAGAGCGTGTTCGAGGCCATCTCCAACGGCCAGGACATCCTCACCGTGGGACGCTTCGAGATGCCGTCGCGCGCCTACCTCGGCCGCTTCAACTTCAAGGGCGGGGACCAGCAGAAGATCGTCGGCAACCTCTCCGGCGGCGAACGGGGGCGCCTGCATCTCGCCGCCACGCTGCTGAAGGGCGGCAATGTGCTGCTGCTCGACGAACCGTCCAACGACCTCGACGTGGAAACGCTGCGCGCACTGGAAGATGCGCTGCTCGAATTCGCCGGCAGCGCGCTCGTCATCTCACA
>JANNNM010000285.1:0-4139 GCA_031398535.1 Betaproteobacteria bacterium
ACCTTGAATGCAGTGCACCGGACGGCGCCACGCGCGACCATGGACCCGAAAGTGTAGATCGAATCGGCTGCCGGCATCACTTGCCCGTGCCTGGGTACGTCGAACCGGGTGGGTCGAAATCGACATCCGCTCGCGGTACCGCAGCGCGCCTTGACAATCGCACGCCGTGGCGGAGGATGGCGGCACCCCACCCATGCCGCAGGATAGCGATGAAGCGCAGCACCGACCGGTTCCTCACCACCCACACGGGAAGCCTGCCGCGGCCCGGGGACCTCATCAGGATGATGTACGCGAAGGAGGAGGGCGTGCCGGTCGACCCCGCCGCGCTGGCGCTGCGTGTCGCCTCTGCCGTCGACGAGCTGGTGAAGAAGCAGGCCGAGTCGGGGGTCGACATCGTCAACGACGGCGAGATGAGCAAGCCGAGCTATGCCACCTATATCAAGGACCGGCTCTCCGGCTTCGGCGGCACCGGCAACACCTTCGTCTACCAGGATCTCTCCGGATTCCCCAATCTCGCCAAGCGCGTATTCGGCGACGCGGGGCGGTCGCGCCGCAAGACGCCGGCGTGCAATGCGGCCATCGGCATCCGCGATCCCGGGGCCGCGCAGGCCGACGTTGACCACCTGAAGGCTGCGCTTGCCGGCGTGACAGTGCGCGATGCGTTCCTGACGGCAGCGTCGCCCGGGGTCGTGTCACTGTTCTTCCGCAACGAGCACTACCCGTCGGAGGACGCGTACCTGTTCGCGATCGCCGACGCGATGCGCCAGGAGTACGAGACCATTGCGAAGGCCGGGTTCGTGCTGCAGATCGACTGCCCGGACCTCGGCATGGGGCGGCACATCCAGCACGCGGACCTGTCGCTGCCGGAATGGCGGAAGAAGGCGCAACTGCACGTCGAGGCACTCAATCACGCCACCGCCAACATCCCGCCGGAGCAGTTGCGCATGCATCTTTGCTGGGGCAACTACGAAGGACCGCATCACTGCGATGTGCCGCTGGCCGACGTGATCGACATCGTATTCAGCGCGCGCCCGACGGCGATCGCCCTCGAAGCGGCCAACCCGCGTCACGCGCACGAGTGGAAGCTTTTCGAAACGGTGAAACTGCCCGAAGGCAAGGTGCTGATCCCGGGCGTGATCGAGTCGAAGTCCAACTTCATCGAACATCCGGAACTGATCGCGCAGCGCATCGGCCGCTATGCCGACCTCGTCGGCCGCGAGAACGTGATCGCCGGAAGCGACTGCGGCTTTGGCACGTGGGTCGGGCAGGCGGCGGTGGACCCGGATGTCGTGTGGGCCAAGATGGCCGCGATGGCGGAAGGCGCACGGATCGCGTCGCGCAAGTACTGGAAGCACTGATTCCGCGACATCCTGCACGGCAACGCTGGAATCTGGCAATGGTCACGTCAATGCCAAAGCTGTCGCCGCCTTGACGAATTGAACCCGGGATCGGTCCGATGGACATCGCTTCGCTACTCCTTCTCACCATTAAGTCCAGCATCCTGCTGCTGGTCTTCGGTATTGGTTTGAATGCCAGCTGGCATGACGCGCTGTATCTCTTCCGCCGGCCCGGGCTGCTGCTGCGATCACTGCTGTCGATGTACCTCGTCATGCCGCTGGCGGCGACGGCGCTCCTGGTTGCATTCGACATGCCAGTGGCGGTCAGGGTAGCGTTGGTCGCACTGGCGATTTCGCCGGTGCCACCCATCCTGCCGAAGAAGGAACTGAAGGCGGAAGGGCATGCGTCCTATGCGATCGGCCTGCTGGTGGCGATGGCGGTGCTCTCGATCTTCATGATTCCCCTGGCCGTTTCGTTCTTCACCGCGGCGTTCGGCCGCACGGGGGAAGTCGGCGCACTGGCGGTCGCCAAGGTCGTCCTGTCGAGCATCCTGGCGCCTCTGGCCATCGGCATGGCCGTGCGGCAATGGGCGACCTCATTCGCGCGGAGGATTGCGGGTCCCGTGGCGATGCTTGGCACGGTCCTGCTCTTTGGAAGCGCCTTGCCGATGATTGTCGCGGCGTGGCCGGATATGCACGCACTGCTCGGGAACGGGACGGTGCTGATCATCGCCACGATGGTCATGATCGGCTTGGTCATCGGGCATGTGCTGGGCGGCCCCGATATCGCGGAACGCACGGTGCTGGCGTTGTCCACTTCATCGCGCCATCCGGCGATGGGGCTGGCGATTGCCGTCGCCGTCGGCGTCGAAACGCGGGCAGGACTGGCGGCAATCCTGTTGTACCTGATCATATCGACGGTGGTTTGCGTGCCTTACATCATGTGGCGCAGGAAGCGCACGCTGGCCACCGATCCCACCTATGCGCCGTCCCGAAGCACGCTGAAGGACTGAGTCCGTGCCTGCATCGAGTAGACGCGACGGCTGGCAGTGTGCGCAACCGGGTCCTATACTCGGCCGGGAGTCATCCAGACCGTCGAGGCATCCAAACCACCATGTTCGAATCCGTCCAGAAGCGCGCCATGGCCATTGCGCCCGAAGCGCTCAAATTGCGGCGTGTCGTCACCAGTTGCCGGAAGCTGCTGTCCGAGCGGGGCGAGGCGGCGGGCGTGTCGCTGGCGACGATCACCGGTGACCTTTATCGCGAGCTGGACAGGAAGGGGCAACAGCGATTCTTTGAAGCGTTGCTCGCCGATTTCTCGCCCGATCCCTTGCGCGTGCTCGCGGCGTCGACTGCCTATGCCAAGGCCCCGACTGCCGCCCATCTCGCGCAATTGAGCCTTGCCGCCGAACCGCCGCGCCAGGAGCTGCTGCGCCGGCTGAACCGCGCCCCGGGCGGCACCGCCACCATCCTGCGCATGCGCGAGCGGCTGCTGGAACTGCGGGCCGAGCATCGCGAGCTCGATGCCGTCGACTGGGACTTCCGGCATCTGCTGTCGTCATGGTTCAACCCCGGCTTCCTGCAGATCGTGCGTGTCGATTGGCGCACGCCGGCCTATCTGCTGGAGCAGATCATCGCGCACGAGGCCGTGCACGAGATCCGGGACTGGAAAGACCTGCGCCGGCGCCTGGAAGGCGATGCCCGATGCTTCGCGTTCTTCCACCCGGCGCTGTCCGACGAACCGCTGATCTTCGTCGAGGTGGCGTTGATGGACCGGATGGCCGACGCCGTGTCGCCGTTGCTGGACGCCCAGGCAGTGTCGAAGGATCCGGCCCGCGCAACGACTGCCGTCTTCTACTCGATCAGCAACTGCCAGCCAGGCCTGCGGGGCGTGTCCCTCGGCAATTTCCTGATCAAGAACGTGGTGGAAGTGCTGTCGAAGGAGTTTCCGCGACTCAAGGTGTTCTGCACGTTGTCACCCGTCCCCGGGTTCGCGGCGTGGCTCGAGCATTTGCTGAAGGCGAGCGACGCCGCGCCCCCGAAGCCGCTGACACAGGCACTGAAGGCCGTCGCCGACGGCCTGGGCCAGGACATCACGCGCCTCTCGCTCGATGCAGCAGGTGCGGCCGGGCGCCTGGCGCCACTGCAGGGGCCGCTCACGCATTTGTGTGCCACCTACCTGCTGCAACGCGCCGATGCGGACGAAGCGGAGCTGGACCCGGTGGCGCGCTTCCATCTCAACAACGGCGCGAAGCTGGAGCGGATCAACTGGCTGGCGGATACCTCGAAGAAAGGTCTGCGGCAATCCCTGGGCCTGATGGTCAACTACCGGTACGAACCGAAGGCGATCGAAGGCAACCACGAGAAGTTCTCCCGTGGCGAGATCGTCGCGTCGCGGCAGGTGAGGGTGCTGACGCTTACTCCGCCTTGATCCCTGCGGCCGTGATCAGCGGCCCAGCGACTGCATTCATCACCGACTCGATGCCGCCCGCGGCACTTTTCGCCACGTTCCATACGGAGGTCCACATGGAGCCCAATGCAGACAGACTGGCGAAGGTCTGGGGCACCCAGTTGAACGGGCCTGACTTGTAGGTGCTGTCGAGGTTGCGTGCCCAGGACCGCAAGCCGACAATCTGGGCAACTGCCACCTGGTTGGCGATCATCGCCCGGTTGGCGTAAGCGGTGAAGTTGTAGTCGCGGGCCTCGGTCACGGCGCCGCTGTAGGCTGCGGCGTCCGCGGTGTTCTGCAACTTCATTTTCTGGGTGGTCAGCTGGGCCACGTTGTACAGCAGCAGCAGGCCC
>JANNNM010000311.1:0-4665 GCA_031398535.1 Betaproteobacteria bacterium
GGTCACGCAACTGCAGGGTGGCATCGCGCTCGAGTATCAGTGGAGTCCCGCCGCCCTGCTGCGAGTGACGGGTTACGGCGGCCAACGGCAGGTCGGGCAGTACCTTGCGTTCTCGGGCGCCGCAGCAGGTTCATCTGGCGGTGTCGTCGATCTTGATCGCGACTATGGTGGTGTCGGCGCCCGGATCATCGTCAAGTCAATGCTGGGCGGGCAGCCGCTGACGCTGACGGCGGGTGTCGACGGCGACCGGATGCGCGAGACGCGACAGGGATTCGTCAACGATTTCGGCGTCCAGGGCGCGTTGCGGCGCGATGAAAACGACACGGTGCGCAGCGCCGATCTCTATGCCGAGGCACTGTGGCAGGCGCTGCCGGCGCTGGCTGTCACGCTGGGCGTGCGGACCAGCCGCGTCGACTACGCGGTCGATGATCGCTATGTCACCAGCCAGAATCCGGATGACAGCGGATCGCGCCGCTACGCCAACACCAGTCCGGTGGCGGGCGTGGTGTGGCATGCCACGGATGACATGAACCTGTACGCGAGCTACGGGCAGGGCTTCGAGACGCCCACGCTCGCCGAACTGGCGTACAGCCCCGGTGGCACCGGCCCCAACCTGGGGCTCGCGCCTGCACTCGCCACGTCATGGGAAGTCGGCATGAAGTGGTTCCCTTCGTCAAGGCAACGCCTGAACCTGGCGCTGTTCACCGCCACGACGGAGCAGGAAATCGTCGTCGACACGGCGACAGGTGGGCGCACGACGTATCAAAATGCCGGCAGGACGACGCGCCGTGGACTCGAGGCGCTATGGGAAGCAAACCTGGGCGGGGGCTTCGCCGCGCATGCCAACTACACCTACCTGCAGGCCGAGTTTGCCGATGATTTCGTGTCCGGCTTGCCCCCGGTGATCGTGCGCGCAGGGACCCGATTGCCCGGGGTGCCCGCGCAGCAGGCCTACGGCATCGTGTCGTGGACGCCGGGCGGCATGGCGGGCTTCAACGCGGCCGTCGAACTCCAGCATGTGGGGAAGCTTTATGCGAACGATCGCAACACCGCGTTCGCACCCGCCTACACGACGGGCAATGCGCGCGTGGGCTTTGCGCAGAAGGCGGGCGGCGCCGAGTTCACGCAGTACCTGCGCGTAAACAACATCACTGCGCGCAACTACAGCGGGTCGGTCATCGTCAACGACACCAATGCCCGCTACTTCGAGCCCTCGCCGTTGCGCAACTGGATGGCGGGCATCAGCGTGGCGGTGCGATTCCAGTGAAGGCAGGACCACGGCGATATGTGCGCCAACGCACCGAGCAGGGCCTGCAGCGGGCGTAGCTTCATGGCTGATCGCCGCGGTGCCATTCCGCGGTCCGCTTGATCCAGATCAGGGCGATAGGGGTGCCATCGGCGCACCGTGAACCTGTTGTCCGCCACTTCAGGAACCCATCATGCAACGCTTGCTGCCGTGCCTATTGCTTGCCTCCGCCGTCATGCTTGCCGGTTGCGACAACCCCAGTCCGACCGCCAGTGCGCCCGTGGCGCCCGCCAAGGTCGCAGCAGGGGCCACCGGCGGGTCGAAGGCCGGCGATCTGGGGCCGCCGCAGGGCGCACCCATCAAGGCGGTGTTGACCAGTCCGCCCTTCGTGCCGCCTCCGACCAATCGTACGGCGCCCGCCAAAGTGATCGTCGAACTGGAAGTGATCGAGAAGGAGATGCCGATTTCCGAAGGCGTCACCTACACGTTCTGGACGTTCGGCGGCACGGTGCCCGGCAGCTTCATTCGCGTGCGGCAAGGTGACACGGTCGAGTTCCACCTCAAGAATGCGCCGGACTCGAAGATGCCCCACAACATCGACCTGCACGGCGTCACCGGCCCGGGTGGCGGCGCGGCGTCGAGCTTCACTGCACCGGGACACGCCTCGCAGTTCACGTTCAAGGCCCTCAATGCGGGGCTCTACGTCTACCACTGCGCGACCGCCCCGGTGGGCATGCACATCGCCAACGGGATGTACGGACTGATCCTGGTCGAGCCGCCGCAGGGATTGTCGAAGGTCGACCGCGAGTACTACGTGATGCAGGGCGACTTCTACACCACGGGCAAGTATCGCGAGAAGGGTCTGCAGCCGTTCAACATGGAAAAGGCCATCGATGAACGCCCGACGTACGTGCTGTTCAACGGCAGCGAAGGCGCGCTGACCGGCGACAAGGCGCTGGCCGCGAAGGTCGGCGAAAGCGTGCGTCTCTACGTCGGCAACGGCGGACCGAATCTTGTTTCAAGCTTCCACGTCATCGGCGAGATCTTCGACAAGGTCTGGTACGAGGGCGGCACCCACTTCCAGGAAAACGTGCAGACCACGCTGATCCCTGCCGGCGGCGCCGCGATGATGGAATTCAACCTCGAGGTGCCGGGCAGCTACGTGATCGTCGATCACAGCATCTTCCGCGCGTTCAACAAGGGCGCGTTGGCCATCCTCAAGGCCGATGGTCCCGAAAACAAGGCCATCTACTCCGGCAAGGAAGTCGACGAGACTTACCTTGGGGATCGCGCCGCGCCCAACCTGGCATCGGTGGCCGCCGCGGCGAAATCCGCCAAGGCCGGCGCGCTGACCGTGGACGAGCAGATCAAGGCAGGCCGTGACCTCTTCGCGGGAACGTGTTCGGTGTGTCACCAGGCCAGCGGGCTCGGGTTGCCGGGCGTGTTTCCGCCGCTCGCCAAATCCGATTACTTCGCGAAGGATCCGCTGCGGATGGTGGATGCGGTGCTGCGCGGCGTCACCGGTCCCGTGACGGTCAACGGGCAGGCCTACAACTCGGTGATGCCGCCGATGAGCCAGCTGACCGATGACGAGACCGCCAACATCTCGACCTATGTCCTCAACAGCTGGGGCAACCCGGGCGGGCGTGTGACCAAGGAACAGGTTGCCAAGCGCCGCGCATCGGCGCCAGCGGCCGCGGTCGCGCAGCATTGAACCTGCTGCGCAGCCTGGGGTTGGCCGGTTGCCTGCTGCCGCTGGCAGCGTGGGCCGATGTTGGCGGGGCCACGGGCGGCTATGTCCGCATCCCCGGCGGCGCCTTCGTCAGCGCGCTCAAGTACGAGGATGTGAACGGCGCGGTGCGGATCGATGCTTTCGAAATGATGCGCCGGCCCGTCAACAATGCCGAGTTCGCGGCCTTCGTCGGCCAGCATCCGGCGTGGCAGCGCGATCGTGTCAAGCCGGTTTTTGCGGGGCCCGACTACCTCGGGCACTGGGCGACGCCCGCGCGGGTTGGAACTGCGGCACAGGGTGCGCAACCCGTCACGCGCGTGAGCTGGTTTGCGGCCACCGCGTATTGCGAGGCGCAAGGCGCGCGGCTGCCGCGATGGCACGAGTGGGAATATGTCGCGGCCGCGGATCGCCTGCGCCGCGATGCGCGCGCCGATCCGGCGTGGCGTGAGCGCATCCTGGCGTGGTACTCCCAGCCGTCGTCGAAGGTATTGCCACCTGCGGGCGCAGGCGAAGCCAATCGTTATGGCCTGCGCGACCTGCATGGCCTTGTCTGGGAATGGACCGAGGACTACTCGGCCTTGCTGGTGACGGCCGACAACCGCAATCAGGGCGATGCCGAGACCAACCGGTTCTGCGGTGCCGGCGCGCTGTCGATCAATGATCGCGACAACTATGCGGTGCTGATGCGCGTGGCGATGCTGTCGTCGCTCGAAGGCAGCAATACGACGATGAACCTGGGATTCCGATGCGTGAAGGAGGCAAAATGAAAGTGCTCTTGATGTTCCTGATGGTGCTGGCCACGCATGGCGCGCCGGCCGGCGCCGCTCCAGATCTCGCACCGTTGCCCGGCAACTCGGTCTACCAATCCCCGGCGCAGCTGACGGACGCGCGGTCGCGGCAGTTTGCGTGGGCGAGCAAGCGCGGCCAGGTCCAGATCGTTTCGATGTTCTACACGTCGTGCAAGTTTGTGTGCCCGATGCTGGTTGAAGGCGGCAAGGCCATCGACCAGCACTTGACAGCCGACGAACGCGCGCACCTTGGCGTGACCCTGATCAGCCTCGACCCGAAGCGCGATACCCCCGCCGCGCTGGCCCGCACGGAGCGCGAGCGCACCATCGACAGCACGCGGTGGACACTGGCGCGACCCGAGCCGAAGGACGTGCGGAGCATTGCCGGGTTGCTGGGCGTGCGCTATCGCGCACTGGCCGACGGCGAATTCAACCACACGACGGTGCTGGTGCTGCTGGACCCGGAGGGCCGGGTGGTGGCGCGGACGGAGAACATCGGCGGGGTGCCGGATGCGGCATTTCTGGCGGCGGTGAAGCGCACGCTGGCGAATCCCGCCAGCGCGGGTGCGTTGCCGCGATCAAGCTAGCGATATCAGCAAGGGGGGTGCCGTCCTACATCGAGTCGCGGTGTAGACGGACGGCGTGGAGGCAGGGCGTTCACTAGTATCAGTTCGTACCTACCTTTCCACGGCATTCACCATGGTCGTCTATCCAGTCTTCGCGCGACGCGGCAGAAATGTTCCCGCTTCGATCGCGGTCAAAGCCGCACCGCTGGTCGCACGCTTTGTCGGCAACCTGATGCTGACGGTCATGCTTGCCGCGGGGATCGGGATTGCGCTTGGAGGTATTGCCGGATTCCTTTTCGAGCTGGCGCGTAACCGTCTGCGCGCGCTCGATCT
>JANNNM010000340.1:0-4535 GCA_031398535.1 Betaproteobacteria bacterium
GGCTTGGCAGGCACCAGTCGCACAGTGCAAGCGAAGCCAGGATCACGGCGCGCGCGCGCGCGAGCGGCCACAACTTCAAGCGGAGGTTGGGATCGTAGGTGACGATCGCGCCATGGCCGCGCGCGATGTCCATCGCCGCGAACACCGCATCGCATGCACTGCCGGAGATGGCCTGGCTGATGCCCGACGCGTGCACCAGGCGTGCCGCGGACACTACCTGCTGTGGCAGGTTGGCGGGACTGAGCCGCGTGGCCGCCGACCCGGCGCGCAGGTAGGAGAACGCGTGGCCGGTGGCCCCATGCGTCACGAAGTACACGCCGGTCGCGGCATCCGTGTCGACGGCCACGCCCGACGCATCGACGCCTTCGCGCGCCCACAGGTCGAGGAAGAGCTGCCCGAATGCATCGTTGCCAAGCCGCGTGACATAACCCACGCGCGCGCCGAGGCGCGCCGCCGCGATGGCCATGTTCGACGTATCGCCGCCGAAGCCCTGCAGGTACGTGGAGGCATCCTCCGATCGAGCCTGGTTGAACTCGATCATCGGCTCGCCGATCGCGACGATGGCGGCGGGTAAGCTCATGTCCGAGTGAAGAAGTAACGCTTGCTGGAGTCGATGTCGCCCAGCATCACGCCAGGACCCTCGCGACCCAGCCACCAGCGGCGGCCGTTGTTCCAGTGCACGAAGCCGTCGCGGAAGAAGCCCTCGCTGGCCATCACGCCGAGCTCGTCGCGCAGCACCACGCTGCCGCGCGGACCGATCAGCAACTGGACCGTTTCGCCGTGATCGGGATCCCACGCCTGGAACGACCCGACGGCCCAGTTCGGTGGCGGCACCGCGCCGGGGGGCGGAGGTGGCAGCGCAGCGGGTGGTGGCGGCGCGTAGTATTGCGGCGGCGGTGGCGGCGGCGCGACCGGCTGCTGGTTCTGCGACCCTGCAATGGCCGCGCCCAGCGCCAGCGCACCGATGATGCCGGCGGCGACCGCAACGTCGTTGTTGGAGCGGTTGCCGCCCCCCCGGCCGAATTCGAATTCCGCGCGGCAGCCCTTGTCCACCCAGATGCGGTTGTTGTCATAGCCCCACGAGCGGCCTTCGCGGCACAAGTTGCCGGTGGAAATTTCGCGCACCATCCGCACGCGATTGTCCGTATCGACGCTGCACGACGTGTAGCGATAGCCGTTGGACGAACAGGTGATGCGGCCGGTGGCAGCCAACGCGGGGGGCACCGCCATCGACAGCGTAACGGCGGCAACGAGCAAGGTGCGAAACATGGGTCACGAACTCCAGTTGGATTGAGGTCAGCGTGAGGGCAGCGCGCGAATGCCGGCCGCGAATGCAGCGGCCACCTTCGCTACCTCGGCCGGATCAGCCCCCGGCTTGTAGAGGTTGGAGCCGGTGCCGAAGCCCGACGCGCCCGCGTCCCAGTACGCACCGAGATTGTCCGGCCGCATGCCGCCGACCGCAAACACCAGCGTGCCTTTCGGCAACACCGCACGCCACGCCTTGAGCGCGCCGGGCGGAATGCCCTCGGCGGGGAACATCTTGAGCCCGTCGGCGCCGGCCGCCAGCGCGGCAAAGGCTTCGGTGGGCGTCGCCACACCAGGCACGCACAGCATGCCCTGGGCCTTTGCCTCGCGGATCACCGCCGTGTCCGCATGCGGCATCACGACCACCTGCCCGCCAGCGGCCTTGACGCGCGCCACGTCCGCGACGTCGATCACCGTGCCGGCGCCGATCAGGCAGCGCGCGCCGTGGCGCGTCGCCAGCTTGCCGATGGAATCGAAGGCGCGCGAGGAATTGAGCGGCACCTCAAGCACGCGGAAGCCGGCATCGGCCAGCGCGATGCCGACGGCGTCGACTTCCTCAGGCGTGATGCCGCGCAGGACTGCGATGAGCGGCAACGGATCGAGGAACGACGAAAGCGGAGGTAGCGGCATGGAACTCTTCAGTTGAGAGGTTGAACCAGTCCCGCCAGCAGCGCGAGACGCCAGAGGCCGGTCGCGGCCGCATGGGAAGGCGCACGATCGACGGTGATTTCCGCTTCCACAAACGCGGCCATGTAGCGGACGACCAGAGCGTCGTCGCCGATCAGGCGCACCTGCGACGCGTCGTAGCCGTGCCGCTGTGCCCACGTCCGCGCATTGCGCGTCTCGCGGCCGATCAGCAGGCCGGATAGCCAGTCGGCCACTTCATGATCCCCGAGTTCGCCCATCAGCGCGAGCGTGCGGGCACCGAAGATGTCGTGGCCGAGCCCGCCGGGCCCCAGACCGCAGCGGACGCCACGAAGGAACGCGGCGCCGGGCGGCGCGTCCTTCGCCAGCGGTGTTGCCAGCCGGCCGAGGATGCTGTGGGCCAGCAGCACGCTCCACAGTTCCCCGGTCATGAACGACATGAAGTCGACGATGCGGCCGGCTTCGACGCACGCCCACTTGCTGTGCGTGCCAGGCAGCACAGCCAGCACGCGCGCCTCGCGGGCGTCGACCGCGCCCGCCAGTTGCGTTTCCTCGCCGCGCATCACGTCCGGGATGTCATGCGGATCTCGCGTCGAGACCCCGGGAACGATGTGCAGCCGCGCGTCCGGCACGGTGACGATGCCTTCCACCAGCGCCGTGAGCAGCGCCGGGCACGTGACATACGGGGCTTCCACCCAGCCTTGGCGGCTGCCGATCATGCCGCTGGCGAGGCGCGGCACGGTGGCGTCGTCCGCAGTGCCGACCAAGGCGGTCAGCGCGGCCGCAAAGCCGCCATCGCGGATCTGCTGGATGCCATGCGGCGCGCTGCGCGTGTCGGTGATGGCGCCCTTCTCGTCCATCCAGTACGCGCGCATCGACGTGGTGCCCCAGTCGATGGCGATCAGTGCGGTGGCGGCGGCCACGTCAGGATGCCTTCGAGATGCGCACGATTGCGTCGGCGCGCTTCTCGATGCCGGGCAGCAGTTCGATGCCGAGGCCCGCACCCGGCGGCGCGTCGATGGTGCCGTCGCGGATGTCGGGCAACGCGGTCACCAGTTCCTGATACCAGCCGGTATAGAACGCCCGGACCGTTTCCTGGATCAGCGCGTTGGGCGCGTGCAGCGAGAGATGCGTCGACGCGGTGAGCACCACCGGCCCGGTGCAGTCGTGCGGTGCGACCGGTAACTGCCAGGCATCCGCCATCGCCGCGATCTTGCGGGCCTCGGTGAGACCGCCGCACCACGCGATGTCGAGCATCACGATGCCGGCCACGCCCGTCTGCAGGTAATCCTTGAAGCCGGCCTTGTACGACAGCGTCTCCGACACGCAGATCGGCGCCTTCGAGTGCGGCGCGTATTGCTTCAGCAGGTCGAGCGAATCGAGGCGGATCGGGTCTTCGTGCCAGAACGTGTCGAACTCCGCCAGCGCGCGGGCGATGCGCTGCGCCGCCGGCAGCCGCCACAGCGAATGGAACTCGACCATGATGTCCATCTTGTCGCCGACGCAATTGCGGATCTTGCGAAAGGGTTCGAGCGCGGCATCGAGTTCGGCGGCGCTGATGTCGAGGCCATGCGTGCGCTCAGCGGCGATATCGAACGGCCAGATCTTCATGCCGGTGATGCCCTGCTGCAGTAGCGACACGGCCACCTCGTCCGCGCGATGCAGGAAGCCCTCGAGGTCCTCGTAGGGCCCGGCTGCCGCCCCCGTGCCCCAGTTGGCCACCGCCTGCGCGCGCGCGTCGCGGATGTACTTGTAGCCGGCGCAGGTGTTGTAGATGCGGATGCGGTCGCGGCTCCGGCCACCCAGCATCTGCCACACCGGCTGGTTGCACGCCTTGCCGAAGAGATCCCACAGCGCGATGTCGAGCGCCGAATTGCCGCGCGTCTCCACGCCCGCACTGCGCCAGCCGAGGTAGCCGGTGACGTCGCGGTTGCGCGCCTCGATCTGCAGCGGATCCTGGCCCAGCACCTTGGGCGCAATCCAGTCGTGCACATATGTCTCGACCGCAGGCGCCCCCATGAACGTCTCGCCCAGGCCGACCAGGCCCTCGTCGGTGTGGACCCGCAGCCAGATCAGGTTCGCGAACTCCTGCAGGCGGATCGTTTCGACGGCGGTGATTTTCATGGACAGCGTCTCAGGCGGGCCAACAATGGATCCTCCGGCCCGGCGCCCCGTGACGGGGCAAACCAGGCCGGCGGGTGATGCAGGTGCGCGGGAACTACTTCCGGATTTTTTCCAGCTCGGCCATCATCAGCTTGACGGTGTCTTCGCCGATCACGCTGGCGTTCTTCTCGTAGACCGGCTTGACGCGATCACGCATCCGCACCTGCTCGGCGGGCGTGATCTCGTTGACGTTCATGCCCTTCGCCTTCAGGTTGTCGAGCGACTTGCCCGACAGCGCGCGCGACACCTTGCGCTGCTCGTCGCGGCCGACGATTGCGCACTCGACCAGCGCGGCCTGTTCCTGCGGCGAATAGGAGTCGAAGATCTTCTTCGAGTACAGCACCATGAACGGCGTGTACGCGTGCTTGGTGGCCGACACGTACTTCTGCACCTCGTAGAACTTGGACGTGTCGATCGTGACG
>JANNNM010000365.1:0-2776 GCA_031398535.1 Betaproteobacteria bacterium
GTCACCTAAACAAAGGGGTCAGGGTCGAATTGTTTGATTGACCCTGACCCCTTTGTTTAGGTGACCCTGACCCCTTTTGTAGAATGGGGGCTCACGCCCTGCCACTGGATCGCCATGCCCGACCTGCTCGATGCCATCGAAATTGAAACCGCGCCGAATCCGGACGCCACTGTGATCTGGATGCATGGCCTGGGCGACAGCGGCCACGGCTGGTCCGAGGTGGCGCCCGCGCTTGGGCTGCCGCCTTCGCTGCGCGTGCGCTTCCTGTTCCCGCATGCGCCCGCGATGCCGGTGACGATCAACAATGGCCAGGTGATGCCGGCCTGGTACGACTTCACCGACACCGACATGAAGAACCGGGCCGACCTGCCCGGCGTGCGCCGCTCGCAGGGACAGGTGGAGGCCCTGATCGATCGCGAGCGTTCACGCGGCGTACCCGACGCACGCATCGTGCTGGCCGGCTTCTCGCAGGGCGGGGCAATTGCGCTTTATGTCGGGCTGCGCCACGCGCAGCGGCTGGCGGGCATCGTCGCGCTCTCGACCTACCTGATCGACGGCGACGCATTGGACACCGAGGCCGCGCCGGCCAACCGCGATACGCCGATCTTCATGGCGCACGGCACGCGTGACCCCGTGGTGCGCCTCGCGTGGGCGGAAAGCTCCCGCGCCACGCTGGAGGCCACGGGCTGGAAGGTGGAATGGCGCACGTGGCCGATGGAGCATTCGGCCGTCATCGAGGAAGTCGCAGCCGTCGGCACGTTCCTGTGCCGCGAGCTGGGCGCGCCGCCCCGCGCCTGAGTCGGCCTGCGCGGGTCACGCGTCGCCGGCGTCCTCGCCGTCCTTCTCCGGCGACGCGATCCGCTTCGGCACGAAGCCGCGCCGGGCCAGCGCATCGCGCAGCAGGAACTCCACCTGCCCGTTGGCGCTGCGCAACTCGGTCTGCGCCAGCCGCTCGATCTCGCCCCACAACGCGGGGTCGATACGCAGCAGGAAGGATTTCTTGGCCGTCATCGCCGGCGCGGTCGCGGGCGGGTCATGCCGGGCGGCTGAACATGCGGCGCATGACCAGCATCCACGCGCCCAGGCCGACCAGGAAGACGGCCAGCATCGCGAAGAACATCGTTTCGTGCAGGCGCGCGGGTGCCGTCGCGTTGGCGTCGAGCAGGAACGCGTGCATCCCGCCGAAGAACAACACCATCCAGCAGCCGAGCAGGCAGGCGTGCGACAGCAGACGCGCGCTCGACGCCTCGCGCCGGGCCGGCGCGAACCAATAGTCGTAATGCGGGATGTTGCGTCTGCTTTTGGCGATGCCTGGCAGCAGCCCCGTCATCGCGACGGCAAAGAGCGGCAGCACGACGCTGAACGCCAGCATGAACACGATATAGCCATTGCGCGACATGAAGTCGTTGGCGATGCCGCCGCTGCCGAAGTGCGTCGCCACCTGGTCCGGCAATCCGGCGGACGTGGCGACGATCAGCGCGCCGACCACGACCAGCAGCACGGCGAACGCAATCCGGGGCAGCATCAGCATGGCAGGTCCTCCGTGACTTTCGCGGGTCAGGTGTACAGCGTGCCGGTGTTGATCACCGGCTGGACGTCGGAGTCCGAGCACAGCACGGTCATCAGGTTCGACACCATCGCGGCCTTGCGCTCGTCGTCGAGGTTGACGACCTGTTTTTCCGAGAGCTCGCGCAATGCCATCTGCACCATCGAGACGGCGCCATGCACGATCTTCGAGCGCGCGGCAATGATCGCTTCGGCCTGCTGGCGGCGGAGCATCACCTGCGCGATCTCGGCCGCGTAGGCGAGATGCATCAGCCGGGCTTCCTCGACCACGACGCCGGCCTGTTCCAGCCGCGCCTGCAGTTCGCGCACGAGCGCCTTGGTTACCACATCGGCACTGCCGAGCAGCGTGGGTTCGGCTGTGACGTCCTGGCCTTCCTCCGCGTCATACGCGAACGAGGAGGCGAGGTGCCGCACGGCGGCCTCGCTCTGGACCTTGACGAACATTTCGTAGTCATCGACATCGAAGGCGGCCTTGGCAGCGTCGTCGACGTGCCAGACGACCACGGCGGCGATGTCGATCGGGTTGCCGCGCTTGTCGTTGACCTTGAGGCGCTCGCCGGTCAGGTTGCGCGCGCGCAGCGAGAGCTTCTTGCGCGAGTAGAACGGGTTGGTGGCGCGCAGGCCCGGCGTGCGACTGGTCCCGCGATAGGCGCCGAAGAGCTGCAGGATGGCCGCCTCGTTGGGTTGCAGCGTGTAGAGGCCCGCCAGCAGCAGCGCGCCGACGATGATCGTCAGGGCACCGGTGAGGACGGGCAGCCAGGACAGGCTGCCGCGGCTGATGCCTGAGGCGACCACGACGCCGCCGCCGACGAGCAATGCGAGGCCGAGGATGAGCACCACGAAACCGTTCATCGTGCCGATCGGGCGGTCGGTGTGGGCGTCGCCCCGGCTGATTGTCATGCGGTCCATTGAAATCTCCCCTGTTACCGGTACTCGCACCGCCATGGCCGTTCGCACCGTTATCAAAATGATATCACTTTCATATCATTCGCTGTCAACGGCCGTCCGTCGCCCCACTAACGTTTGTAGGCGAGGCTTTAGCTTCGCGGGTAGGGGCGGCGTTTAACCTGCGAGGCTGAAGCCTCGCCTGCAAACATATATAATTTAAATCAATGCACTAACGAGCATTTCTAATCCCTAAAATGAACAAGGCCCGCGTCCGGCGGGCCTTGGTTGGCAGCGGCAAAAGCGGCGTCGGCTCAGGTTTCCG
>JANNNM010000387.1:0-3220 GCA_031398535.1 Betaproteobacteria bacterium
GGAGACTCGCAACATCACTGGTGCAGGTCGCGTCCGATCTGGGTCACCACGTCCGGCACGCCGCGCTGCAGGCCTGCGGTCGCCAAAGGAACATTCGCCATCAGCGCGGGAAAGTCCTTGAAGCGATACTTGGGATCAGCCGTGATCTGCACCGGCGTGCCTCCGCTGTATTGGAAACCGTAGGCAATCGACTCGCCATAGACGATCTCGAGCGTCCGTCGCTTCACCACCCGGACAGAGGCAACGACGGAGGGAAAGTAATCCGCCGTGGCCGACGCACTAAGATAGGCCGCACGGATGACCGTGTCGACATACGCATCGCATTCGGCATCCAGTGCATCGTACTTCTCGAGCAAGCCCGGGCGGGGTCGCTTCACGTCCAGCACCTTCACCCTGTAGCCGCGGCTCTCGATGGCGGCGACCAACGCCTGTTTGAACGCCTCGGGCACATCCAGACCCAGCTTCTTCGCCGCATTGGTGAATTCCGTGGTCTTGCTATACGCATCCGCGGCCGCAATCAAGCCACCGATGAGTCCGAACATGCCGCCCGGATGGCCGAGGTTCACCACC
The DNA here is from genome assembly GCA_031398535.1 of Betaproteobacteria bacterium. Classification (GTDB taxonomy): domain Bacteria; phylum Pseudomonadota; class Gammaproteobacteria; order Burkholderiales; family Casimicrobiaceae; genus VBCG01. Next base: position 571 of record JANNNM010000387.1, read on the forward strand.
TCATAGTCGGATCCAGCCCCGGGCTGGAGCAGGCAGGCTACCTTGATGTCCTGGTGCGCTGCGCGGTTGTATGGCTGGCGCGGCGTGGCGCAACCAGCAAGAGCCCCCACGAGGATGATCAGGATTGCACGACCGACGTAACGCTTGTTGCCGACGCCCACGGTAACCCCCAGGTGATGGTCGAGACTCAAAAGCGCGGAACCGGATGGTCCGGCGTCAGTATCTTCGAAATCTCCGTGACGATTTCGTCGGCGGGTTGAATCCCGGGCGGCGAACCTGCGCTCAGCCCGATCGTGGCCACGAGTGACAGCCCGGTCGACTGATCATAGGCCGTGGTCGTGTGCATGCCCCAGTACGACGCCCGCTGCACGACCCACGGCGGATAGACCAGCGTGCCAAGTCCGAAGTAGCGCTGCGGGGTATTGCCGCCCAACCCGACATTGACGGGTGCCAGGACTTCAGCGCGCATCGCCGGTGACAGCAGCGTCCCGGTACCAAACGATCTATTCCACTTGCCGAGGTCACAGATGTTCGACGTCAAGGCGGCCCAGGACACGAAGGAAGGATTCCAATAGGTCGAATCCTGGAAGTGATCCTCCTCCAGCGTATGCAACACCGGCAGTTGCGGCGACGCGTCGAGCTGGAATCGCGTGTTGCGCAAGCCGAGCGGATCGAGCACCAGGTCCTGCACCAGGACACCGTACTTCTTACCGCTGACCTTCTCCAGCACCCCGCCCAGCACGACGAAGTCGGTGTGCGAGTAAAACCAGTCCTGGCCGGGATTGGTGAACTTGGGCTTCTGGTACGGCGCGCGGCTGTACACGATGATGTCATCGGCAGTCCAGACCCGGAACGGGTTCGCCTCGACCGCAGCCGTGAATGCGGGCGCGTAGATGTAGTCGCCAAAGCCCGCGCTCGACGCGGCCAGCATGCGCACCGTGGCAAGGTCCGCAAAAGGATAATCCAGGTACCACTTCGACACCCGGTCGGTCAGCGCCAGACGGGCGGGATCGTTCTCGATCATGCGCAGCAGCACCGTCGACAGCAACTGCCAGCCAACACCGCCGATGCGGAAGTGGATGTCTGTGGTCGCGGGCACGCCAGGCGTCGAGTCGCCGATGGCCGTGCGATAGAGCGGCTGGCCATTCTGCTCGACCCCCAGGATGATCGAGCGCAACTGGTACTTCGCCTTGATGCCCTCGAGCGTGGCCGCGATCGATGCCGTCGTGGCGGCGGGCGTGGCGACGACGGGAGGACAATCCGCCGCCGGCGTCACGTCGTCGCATCCCTGCAGCGCCAGGACACATGCGACAACGGCCATCGGCAACGCAAGCTTGGTGAAAACGGTCGGCATCGGGATCCCTTCATCGGCATGCCGCGTGTCGACGTTCAACACCGGCATTTGCTGCACTTGTACATTAGCAGACCACGCGCAGCGACTGTAAGGACCACCCGGCGCTTTCCGACTTTGTGAGCAGACCGATCCTGGCGAACGGGGTTGGCGGAACCCCACTCGAGGAGCCGGAATGAAGCGCGTCCACCAGATCCCCCTGTTGTCGCTTGTCATCGCAAGCATGTTCGCCGTTACGTTGCCTGCACATGCGCAGGTCGACCCGAATCAGTTCCTGAATGCGTTTGAGAGTACTTTCGGCAAGTACGACGGCTACCGCCGCTCGGGCGCCAAGGGCATCTGCGCGACCGGCGAGTTCATCGGCAGCGCGGAAGGTCGCGCGCTTTCGTCGTCCAGCGCCTTCAGCGGCCGGCCCGTGCCGGTGATCGTGCGATATTCGGTCGGCGGCGCCAATCCGAACGCGCCGGAAAACGGCAAGACCCAGCGCAACATGGCGCTGCAGTTCAATCTGCCGGACGGCGAGACCTGGCAAATGGGCAACATCTCCTCCCCGGTCTTCGGCGCCGCCACGCCGGAACAATTCCTTGGGCGCATCGAGTCGCTGCGCCCCGATCCCGCCACCAAGGCGCCGGACCCGATGAAGGTCAAGGCCTACGCGGACGCCAATCCCGACGTGCTGTTGCAGGGCAAGTACTACGCGAGCCAGCCGGTGCCGGCGAGCTTCGCCACCGTCACCTACTGGGGCGTGCATGCGTTCGGCTTCGTCGACGCGCGCGGCACCAAGCAGTGGGGCAAGTGGATCTTCGAGCCGGTCGGCGGGGCGAAGGGCCTTACCGACGACGAGGCGAAGGCGAAGGGACCGACCTTCCTCTTCGCCGACCTGCGCGAGCGCGTGAAGGCCGGCACCGTGGCCTTCGACTTCAACCTGCAGTTGGCGCAACCGGGCGACCGGCTCGACAGCGCGGTGGTGCCGCTGCCGGACGATCGGAAGAAGGTGAACCTGGGGCGGCTGCGCATCACCGACGTGTCCCCCGACGCGACGGGCGCCTGCCTCACCATCACGTTCAACCCGGTCGTGCTGCCCAAGGGTGTTGAGGCATCCAACGATCCGATGCTCGCGGCGCGCGCCGCGCCGTACGCCGTCGGACTTGGCCGGCGACTGACGGAAGGCGCCAAGCAGTAACTGCGCGTTGGTTGTGGTTGAGTCGTTGCAGGCGCGTCGACCACCGGTGGTCGACGCGCCTGCAACGACTCAACCACAACCAACGCGCAGTTACTGCTTGGCGCCTTCCGTCAGTC
>JANNNM010000393.1:0-14119 GCA_031398535.1 Betaproteobacteria bacterium
GGCCAGTCCGTCGGTTTCAAGGTGCGCTTCACCGACCAGACACGGCCAGATGCATGGATCAAGCTGATGACCGACGGCATCCTGCTGGCGGAGACGCAGGGTGATCGCGACCTCGATGCCTACGACACGATCATCGTCGACGAGGCGCACGAACGAAGCCTCAACATCGACTTCCTGCTGGGCTACCTGAAGCAGCTGCTGGGACGCCGGCCCGACCTCAAGGTGATCATCACTTCCGCGACGCTGGACGCGGAGCGCTTCGCCACGCACTTCGGCACGCCGGGCAAGCCGGCGCCGGTGATCGAGGTGTCCGGGCGCGTCAATCCGGTGGAAGTCCGCTACCGGCCGTTGCATGCCGCGCCGGTCGCGGGTGCTGCGGCCGACGAGGAGCCCGACGACGAGGAAGAACTGGAAGAGGCCATTGTCGCGGCGGCGGAGGAATTGTGGCGCGGCGGTCCGGGCGACATCCTCGTGTTCCTGCCCGGCGAACGCGAGATCCGCGAGACGGCGGAACTTGCCCGGCGCAGCCTCGCCAAGGGTCCGTATGCGCAGCAACTGGAGATCCTGCCGCTCTTCGCGCGGTTATCGGTGCAGGACCAGCAGCGCGTGTTTGCGGCCGGCAATGGACGGCGCATGGTGCTGGCCACCAACGTCGCGGAGACCTCGCTGACGGTGCCCGGCATCCGGTACGTGATCGATGCCGGGTTGGCGCGCGTGAAGCGCTACAGCGTGCGCAACAAGACGACGTTGCTGCAGATCGAGAAAGTGGCGCAGTCGGCCGCCAACCAGCGCGCCGGCCGCTGCGGGCGCGTGCAGGACGGCATCTGCGTGCGGCTCTACGGCGAGGATGATTTCGCGAAGCGGCCGGCATTCACCGAACCCGAGATCCTGCGCTCATCGCTGGCCGCGGTGATCCTGCGGATGACGGCGCTGAAACTGGGCGAGGTCGCCTCGTTCCCGTTCCTCGAGGCGCCGCCGCCGCGGGCGATCGCCGACGGCTATGCGCTGCTGCAGGAACTCTCGGCGGTCGACGAGGCGCGCACGCTGACGCCGCTGGGCCGCGAACTGGCGCGGCTGCCGCTCGACCCCCGCATCGGGCGCATCGTGCTGGCTGCGCGCGATGGCGGTTGCCTGCCGGAGGCGCTGATCATCGCGAGCGCGCTGGCGGTACCGGATCCGCGCGAGCGGCCCTTCGAGCGCGCACAGGCCGCCGACCAGGCGCACCTGCGGTTTCGCGACGATCGCTCCGACTTCCTGTCGCTGGTGGCGTTGTGGGAGTTCTTCGCCGACCTGCAGCGGCAGGGGCTGTCGCACCGGAAGCGGGTCGATGCGTGCCGCGCGCAGTTCGTGTCGTTCCTGCGCCTGGCCGAATGGCGCGACGTGCACCGGCAGCTGGTGGCCACACTCGAGGATGCAGGCTGGACGTGGAAGCCCGCCTTGCCCGCCACGTTCGACGCGCCGCGCTACGCCGCGCTCCACAAGGCCATCCTGGCGGGCCTGCTCGGCAATGTCGGCGTGAAGGCGGACAACGACGACCATTATCTCGGCGCACGCGGCCTCAAGTTCCACCTGCATCCGTCGTCGGGCCTCGCGCGGAAGGGCGGCAAGTGGGTGCTGGCGGCGGAGCTGACGGAAACGTCGCGGCTCTATGCGCGCAACGCGGCGCGGATCGAGCCCGAATGGATCGAAGAGGTGGCGGGTGACCGCGTGACCCGCGAGTACTTCGAGCCGCACTGGGAGGAAAAGCGCGGTGATGTCGTGGCGAGCGAACGCGTGCAGCTCTACGGCCTCACGCTGGTGCCGCGGCGGCCCGTGTCCTTCGGCGCGATCGACCCGGTGCTGGCGCGCGATGTGTTCATCCGCGAGGCGCTCGTACCCGGCGCGCTACGCACGCGCGGCGCCTTCCTCGCGCACAACCAGGCGCTGGTGGCGAGTGTGGCGGAGCTCGAGCACAAGGCACGCCGGCAGGACGTGCTGGTGGATGACGAGACGATCGCCGCGTTCTATGCCGAGCGCCTGCCGTCCGGCGTGCTGTCGCTCGTCACCTTCGAGCGCTGGCGCGAGGACGCGGAGCGCCGCCAGCCCGCGCTGCTGACGATGACGCGCGAGGACCTGATGCGCCACGCGGCCGCGGCGGTGACGGTGGAGCTGTACCCCGAGACGCTCGCCATGGCCGGCACCGTGCTGCCAGTGAAGTACCGGTTCAACCCGGGCCATCCGCTCGATGGCCTGACGCTGACGGTGCCGTTGGCGCTGCTCAATCAGGTCTCCGGCGCCCGGCTGTCGTGGCTTGTTCCCGGCATGGAGCGCGAACTCCTCACGCACTATCTGAAATCACTGCCGAAGGCATGGCGCAATCGCGTGGTGCCGGTGCCGGACTTCGTCAGCGCCTTCCAGGAGAGTGGGCCGGATCGCAACATCGACGTCATCGCGGCCATGCGCGCGTTCATCACGGCGCGGTGCGGCGATGCGCCGACGACCGAGGCGTTCGACGCCATCGAACTGCCGGCGCACCTGCGCGTGCTTGTGCAGGTCGTCGATGCCGCAGGCCAGGAACTGGCGAGTGGCCGCGACCTGGTGGCGTTGCGCGCGCAGCTCGGCCAGGCGGCGCAACTGTCGTTTGCCGGCGCGCAACCGGCGTTCGAGCGCACGGGCATCACGCGCTGGGATTTCGGCGACCTGCCCGAAGTGCTGCACATCGAACGTGACGGCCGCCGGCTGACCGGCTATCCGGCGCTGGTGGACGCCACGGACAGTGTTTCGCTCGTCCTGCTCGACACGGCGGCGGCCGCGGCCGAGGCGACGCGCGGCGGCGTGTTGCGCCTGATGCGACGCGAACTGCGCGACGCGATCGCCCGCTTCGACAAGGGCGGCAGCGGTTTCACGGCTGCGGCCCTGCAGTTGAAGACCGCCATTCCCACCGACCGCCTGCTGCAGGATGTGCTGGCGGCGGCACTGGATCGCGCGCTGCTGGCGGACGATCCGTTGCCGCGCGTCCCCGGGTCCTACGCCGACACCGTGAAACGCGCGCGGGCGCGGCTGCCGGCGGTCACCGAAGGGGCGTTCCGGCTGCTGCAGGCCGTGGCCGCCGAAGTCACCGCGCTGAACCAGCGGCTTGGCGGCCTGCCGAAGACGCACGCCCGCATCGCGGCGGAGGTAAGGGCCCAGCGCGATGCGCTGGTCTACCCCGGTTTTTTCATCGCCACGCCCTGGGCCCAGCTGGAGCACCTCCCCAGGTACCTGCGGGCGCTGGACCGCCGGCTGGCCAAGTTTGCCGAGCGTCCCGATCGCGACGCAAAGCATGCCGGCGACGTGGCCCGGCTATGGCAGCAATACGTCGAACGCGTCGAGCGCAACCGGAAGGCCGACCGGCGCGAGCCGGCGCTGGAGGATTTCCGGTGGCTGCTGGAGGAACTCCGGGTGTCGCTTTTCGCGCAGGAGCTGAAAACCCCGTTCCCGGTGTCGTTCAAGCGGCTGGCGAAGGCCTGGAGCGACCTGCCGCGCTAGCGCCGCCGGGGTTGCCGGGCAACCGTTGGCACCCGGGGGAGGCCGTGCTACAGTAAGTTCGCCGTATTCTGTCCTAACGTCTTGAGCCGTCACAATACCTTTGAGCCGAACAGCCGTCCGCGTGAACGCCACCCCCACCGAGACCGCCAGCCGACGCCAGTCGGCGCGCGAGATCACGAAGATACTCGACGATTGCCGGGATCTGGCCGTGCATCGCCTGACGAATGCGTTTTCGCAGATCCTGGACAAGGTCAGCGACCTGCTGATGGATCGCGCCAGCCGCACGGACGTGCGCGACGAGCAGCAACTGTTCCTCGACGCGCGCGGCACGTTGAAGGGCGAGCGGCCGGCGCTGATGGAGGAATTCGAACGGCAACTGCGGTCGCTGATCGATGAGCGCATTGCCGGCAAGGCCGTGGCCAAGGCCGATTTCTCGAAGGCCGACGCGAAGAACCTGACGCTGGTCGACACCACCTCGATGGACGAGTCGGTGCTGAACGGCAATATCACGCGCGTGGTCGAGAACGCCTGCCACGAAGAGCTGCTAATGCTGAACCGCGGCATGGGCCACCTGCTCGGCAATCCGGAACTCTCCACCGACGCCAACCCGTGGTCGCCGGCGACGATCGTCGATGCATTCTCGCAGGCGGTGCAGTCGCTGAAGGCCGAGCGCCGGATCAAGTTCCAGATCATGAAGGATCTGAACCAGGCGCCGCTGGCCGGCATCGCGTCGATCTACGCCGACCTCAATTCGCACCTGCTCAAGCTGAACGTCGTTCCCGGCATCAGCCGTCCCGTCATTGCCAATCGCGGCAGCAGCGCGGCCGAACGTGCCGCGGCCAAGGCGGCGAAGGCGGCTGCGGCCCCGCCGCCGGAAATGGACGTGATGGCGTTGTTCAAGCGCATGTACGGCAGCGCGCCGGCGCAACGCGCCGCGCCGCCGTCGGCGCAGAACCCGTTCCCCCCGGGGATGTTACCGCAGGGCTTTGACCAGGGTCACGCCAGCTCCCCGATGATGGGTGACGGCGACCTGCCGATGATCAGCATGCCGGGCATGGCGACGCAGCGTTCGTTCGCGCCGATGCCGACCACGCCATCGGGCTACGTGCCTGGCGCGCCGATCATCTCCACTGCCGACCTGCACGAGGGCCTGACGCGCCTGCAGGCCGGCCAGTCGGGCTTCGATGTCGGCGGCGCCGCCGTCGGGTTCTCCGGCATCCCGGACGGCCTGCACAACGTCCTGCGCGACCTGCAGGAATCCCCGCTCGGGGCCAAGGCTAACCAGATCGAGTCGATGACGATCGAGATGGTCGCGATGCTCTTCGACTTCATCTTCGAGACGCGCGATCTTCCGGACGGCATCAAGGCATTGCTGGCGCGCCTGCAGATTCCGGTGCTGAAGGCGGCGATGCTCGACGGCGCGTTCTTCGCGAAGAAGACGCATCCGTCGCGGCTCCTGGTCAACGAACTGGCGCAGGCCGGGCTGGGCTGGTCGCCAGCCATGGGCCAGGAGGATCCGCTCTACAAGTGCCTCGGCGGGATCGTCCACCAGATCCTTGATCACTTCTCCGACGACCTCGCGATCTTCGACGAGCAGCGCGAGGTCCTTTCGGCCTTCCTCGCCGAGGAAGAGCAGCACGCCGAAGCGAACATCAATTCGAACGCCGAGGAGATCAACCAGAAGGACCGCCTGCAGATCGCCACGGTGGTCGCCAAGGCCGAGATCGAGAAGCGCATCGAAGGCGCGCCAGTACCCAACTTCCTCGCGTCATTCCTGCGCCAGAACTGGCGCGGCACGCTCGAGCGCCTGTACATGGACGAGGGCGAGGGCAGCGAAGGCTGGAGCGCCGGCGTGACGACGCTCGAGGATCTTGTCTGGAGCGTGCAGCCCAAGCGGTCGACGGAGGACCGGCGTCACCTCGTGGCCTTGCTGCCGTCATTGCTGAAGCGGTTGGCGGCGGGCGTGGGTGCCGGCGGCTGGCTGCCGGAACAGCGCGATGGCTTCATGGCCAACCTCGTCGAGGCTCATGCGGCGGCGGTCAAGCCCGCGTTTGCGACGGTGGCGTCGCCGATGGCGGCTGTGGCCGAGGCCGCGATGGCGCAGGCGGAAATGGCGAAGGCCGCAGGCAACGATGCACTGGCCGCCAAGGCCGAGGCCCTGGCCGTCGCGATGACGCAGGCGGTGCCCGAGCCGGTCGAGCCCGAGCGCGAAGTGCTCGATGACGATTACCTCGAGATCGCGCGCAGCCTCGAGCGCGGCATGTGGATCGAGTTCGAGTCCGATGACGGTCAGCTGGCCTTCGCCAAGCTGGCGTGGGTGAGCCCGCTGCGCGGCACGTATCTCTTCACCAACCGGCAGGGCCAGAAGGCGCTGTCGATGACGGCCGAGGACCTGGCGGAGCGCGTCCGCGCGGACTCCGCGCGCCTGGTCGAGGCCGAGCCGCTGATCGATCGCGCGTTCTCCAGCATGATGAACCAGCTGGAACAGAAGTTTCCCGACGAGGCCGCGCTCGCCTCATGATCCCGTTGCGGTGGGCACGGCCTTGAAGAAGGTCATCGGCGCGTATGTCATCGGCGACGAGATCCTGTCGGGCAAGCGGCCCGACGCCCACCTGCCGCATGTGATCGAGACGCTCGCGAAGCGCGGTCTTCGCCTCGACTATGCGCACTATGCCGGGGACGACCGCGAGCGCTTGACTTCACTGCTGCGCGAATCCTTTGCGCGCGACGATCTCGTCGTCACCTTCGGCGGCATCGGGGCCACGCCGGACGATCACACGCGGCAGGCGGCCGCTGCGGCGCTTGGCGTGCCGCTGATGCGTCATCCCGAGGCGGTGGCGGAACTGGAAGCACGCTTTGGCGCGGAGGCGTATCCCAATCGCGTGCTGATGGCCGAGTTTCCGGAAGGCAGCCGCATCGTTCCCAACCCCGTCAATCGCGTCGCCGCGTTCGCGATCCGCGATCACATCTTCCTGCCCGGGTTCCCGCAGATGGCGTGGCCGATGTTCGACTGGGCGTTGACGCAGTGGTACCCGGACCTGCGCGAAGCGCCGATCGCCGAGCGCTCGATCCTCGTCTACGGCGCAGGCGAAAGCCAGCTGCTGGCGTTGATGGAGGAGAACGTCGCGCGGTTCACGACGCTGAAGCTCTTCAGCCTGCCGTCGATGCTGACGCCCGGCGAGCGGCGGATCGAGCTGGGCGTCAAGGGCGATCCGGCGATGGTGGACGCAGGCCTCGCGCATCTGCGCGAAGGCGTCGAAGCTGCGGGCTTCCGCTGGGAGCCGGTGCCGGTCGCGCCCTAGCGCGCCGGCATCCCGGGACTCCTATGGACGGCAGCGGCCACTGGTTCGACGATCTCGCGGTCGGTGATCGCTTCAGCCGGTCGGTGACGATCACCGAGGCACACCTCGTGACCAGTGCCGGCCTGCTCGGCGACTACAATCCGCTGCACGTCAACGAAACCTTCGCGCGCGCGTCGCGCTTCGGCGGCCGGATCCTGCACGGCATGATGACGAGCGCGCTGATGGGCGGCCCGGTCGGCATGCACTTCTACGGCACCGCCATTGCCTATCTCGAACACAACGCGCGCTTTGCCGCGCCCGTGCGGCCCGGTGACACGTTGGCCATCGCGTGGACCATCGTCGAGCTGATCCCGAAGCCGAAGCAGGGCGGGGGCATCGCGTCGATGGAAGGGACGGCCATCAATCAGGACGGCGTCGTTACGACGAATGCCACCGGCAAGATCCTGGTCTTCAACCGCCCGCGCTGAACCCCTTCACGGGCGCGCCAGCGCCTCGACGCATTCGGCCACGAGCCCCGGTCCGCGGTAGATCAATCCCGTGTAGATCTGTACCAGCGCCGCGCCGGCCTCCACCTTCTCGCGCGCGTCGTCGCCGGACATGATGCCGCCGACGCCGATGATCGGCAGCGCGCCGTCGAGAGCCGCCGCCAGCACGCGGATCACCGCCGTGGAACGGGCGCGCACCGGCGCGCCCGACAGCCCGCCGGCTTCCTCCGCGTGACGCAGTCCCGTCACCGCATCGCGCGAAATCGTCGTGTTGGTGGCGATCACGCCCTCGATGCGCTGTGCGACCAGCAGGTGCGCGATGCCGCGCACCGCATCGTCGGTGAGGTCGGGCGCGATCTTCACGGCCAGCGGCACGTGGCGGCCATGCTGCTGCGCCAGCGCGGATTGTTGCTGTTTCAGCTGCGACAGCAGTGCGCCCAGCGCCGCCTCGGATTGCAGGTCGCGCAGGCCCTTGGTGTTGGGCGACGAGATGTTGACCGTGATGTAGCTGGCGTGCGGATAAACGGCGCGCAGGCACGCGACATAGTCCTCAGCGGCGCGTTCGTTGGGCGTGTCGAAATTCTTGCCGATGTTGATGCCGAGCACGCCGTCGTAGCCGGAACGCTCGACGTTGGCGACGAAGGCATCCACGCCGCCGTTGTTGAACCCGAGGCGGTTGATCAGCGCCTGCCGCGCCGGCAGCCGGAACATTCGCGGCTTCGGGTTGCCGGGCTGTGCGCGCGGCGTGACGGTGCCCGCTTCAAGGAAGCCGAAGCCCAGCGTGGCGAGGCCTGGCAGGTGCGCGGCATTCTTGTCGAGGCCGGCGGCAAGACCCACGCGATTGGGAAAGCGCACGCCCATCACGGTGACCGGCGCGGCGGGCAACCTGGGAGCGGCCAATTGCGCGAGTCCCAGCGATGCGGCGCGATCGAGGGTCACGAATGCAAGATCGTGGGCGGTCTCGGGGTCGAGCGCGAACAGGAACGAACGGGCAAGGGGATAGAATTTATGCATGCTGGGGAAGTGCCCGCTCTTGAAAGCCGCGCGATAATAGCACCTGCGATGCGATCACTCCTCCGCCTGCGCTGCACCCTTCCGCTGTTTTTCCTCGCGTGCAATCTTGCCAGCGCTGTGGCATTGGCCGCCGGCACCGCAACGAGCGTTGCGAAAGCAAAAGATGCCACCACGCCTGCCTACGGGCAACGCAGTGACGTGCGCGCGTTCGCTGCCGAAGTCGCGGCCGAGACGGGCATGGATCCGCGCGCGCTCGAGCGCTGGCTGGCGGCCGCGCGCTTCCAGCCGAAGATCGTCGCGGCCATGGACCGGCCGTTGCTGGTGCCGCCCAAGTGGTTCGAATACGCCCCGCCCTTCCTGTCCGCCGAGCGCATCGAGGGCGGCGTCAGATTCTGGCGCGCCAACGCCGAGGCACTGGCGCGCGCCGAGGCGCGCTATGGCGTGCCGCCCGAGATCATCGTGTCGATCATCGGCGTGGAAACCTTTTACGGCCGCGTGACCGGCTCGTTTCGCGTCATCGATGCCCTGGCCACGCTGGCCTTCGACTATCCGCGACGCGCGCCATTCTTCCGCGGCGAGCTGAAGGAATTCGTCGTGCTTGCGCAGGAGCAGGGCGTGTCGCCGCTATCGCCCAAGGGGTCATTTGCCGGCGCGATGGGCCTGCCGCAGTTCATGCCGGGCAGCTATCGACGTTATGCGGTCGACTTCGACGGCGATGGCCGCACGGACCTGTGGTCGAGCCCCACCGACGTGATCGGCAGCGTGGCGAACTATCTCGCGCGGCACGACTGGCTGCCGGGACAACCGGTGCTGCTGCCCGCCGTCGTCGCGCCCGAATCGCGCGACACCGTGCTTCGACGCGTCGACGGCGGCATCAGCGAGCGCCGGCCGTTGGCTGCATGGGCCGCCGATGGCGTCACGCCGGCCCAGATACCATCCGATTTCTCCGCCGAGCCCATCGGCCTGCTGCTGCTCGAGGAAAATGCGACCGGCGATGCATCGACCAGCCTGTGGATCGCCTGTCCCAACTTCTTCGTGATCACGCGCTACAACCGCAGCCGCCTGTATGCGTCGGCGGTGTGGACGCTGGCGGAGCGCATTCGCGCCGCGAAGTAAGGTGCCTGTTGTGGCTACGGCGTGCCGGGTTCGTCCAGCGCCTGCCGCGCGATCGTGAACAGCGCGCGCGTCGACGCATCGGTGGCGGGCGGTAGCGGCGCGTCACCCAGCAGCGCGGCCGCCATCGGCACCGCCAGTTGCTTGCCGAGCTCGACACCCCACTGGTCGAACGCATTGATGCCGAAAAGCGTGGCCTCGACGAAGGTCCGGTGCTCGTAGAACGCGAGCAGCGCACCCAGTTCGACCGCGTCGAGGCGCGGCAGAAGCAGTGTGGTCGACGCGCGATTGCCGGGACACCGGCGCGCGGCAATGGCCGCGTCCAGCGCTGCGCCGGACAGGCGCGGTGCCAGCGATTGACGCAAGGCGTCGTCGTCGCGACCTTCCAGCAGTGCCTGTGCCTGGGCCAGCGCGTTGGCGACGAGTTGCGTCTGCTGCTGCCCCAGCGGATGCGTCGCCCGCAGCGGGACGACGAACTCGACCGGGACCTCGTCGGTGCCCTGGTGCAGCCATTGGAAGAAAGCGTGCTGGCTGTCGGTGCCGGTGGCGCCCCAGACCCCCGGCGCAGTGGGGCCGGTCACGGGCTCGCCATCGCGCGTGACACTCTTGCCGTTGCTCTCGAGCACCAGTTGCTGCAGGTAGGCGGGCAGCGCGGCCAGCCGCTGCGCGTAGGGCACGACGACGCGTTGCCGGTGATTCAGCACGCGCGCGTTCCAGTAGCCGACAAGTCCTGCCAGCACCGGCAGGTTGGCATCCAGAGGCGCCGTTCGAAAATGCGTATCCATCCGTGCCGCGCCGGCAAGCAAGGCCGCAAAGGCCGGCCAGCCTAGCGCCAGCGGAATGGCCAGCCCGGCGGCGCTCCACAGCGAGTAGCGTCCGCCCACCCAATCCCAGAGCGGCAGCACGTCATCGCGCGCGATGCCGAAGGCGACGGCGGCATCGACGTGGGCGGTCGCGGCGACGAAATGGCTCGCGACATCGGCCGTCGGCAGTGCGGCGACGAGCCACGCGCGCGCGGCATGCGCGTTCGTGATCGTTTCCAGCGTCGTGAAGGTCTTCGACGTGACGACGATCAGCGTGCGCGCGGGCACCAGCCCCTGCAATGCCCGCGACAGTTGGGCGGGATCCACGTTCGACACGAAGTGCATCCGTGGCGCATCGGTGGCAGGGGCGGCGGCCAGCACATCGCACACAAGCCGCGGACCGAGGTCGGACCCGCCGATGCCGAGGTGCACGATGTCCGTGAAGGGCTGCCCGGTGCCGCCCGTGCGCCCACCGCTGCGTACGCTTTCCGTCAGCGCGCGCATCCGCTGCTGCGTTGCCCGGATGAGTGGCAGCACGTCGTGACCGTCCACCATGACCGGCGCGTCGCCAGCTTGCCGCAACGCCGTGTGCAACGCCGGCCGCGCTTCGGACAGGTTGATCTTCTCGCCTGCGAAGAGCGCCGCGATCCAGGCCGGCAGGTTGGTGTCCTCGGCGTGCTGGAGCAGCGCATGCCAGGCCGCGACCGACAGCCGCTCCTTCGAGAAGTCGGCATGCCAGCCGTCCTGCGCCAGCGAAAGTGCCTGCACCCGGACGTCGTCCGCGGCCACCAGATCCTGCAGCCGCCGGCCTTGCAGCCGATGCGCTTCGTCGAGTAATTGCTGCGGCGCAGCAGGGGTCCTATACTTCAAGTTGGCGTCGATCTCTTCGGCGGCGGGCGAAGCGCCCGCGCATGGTCAAGCCCTCGAATCCTAACAAATCACTGCGAGTTCACCGATGCCCGATGCCGAGACCGACCGCGAGTTGCCGCTGAAGGAAGACACGCGGCTGCTGGGCCGCATCCTCGGGGACGTGCTGCGGGCGCAAACCGGCGACGATGCGTATGGACGCATCGAGGCCATCCGCCAGACCGCGATCCGGTTCCGCCGCGCCGACCCGGCCGATGCCGCGGGTCCGCGCACCGAACTCTCCGGCCTGCTGAACGACCTGTCGATCCCGGCGACGCTCAATGTGGTGCGGGCGTTCTCGTATTTCTCCCACCTCGCGAACCTGGCCGAGGACGTGCACCAGAACCGGCGCCGCCGCGCGCATGCACGGGCGGGGTCGCCGCCGCAGCAGGGCAGCGTGCTGGGTGCGCTGGCCAAGCTGGCTGCCGATGGCGTCGAGCCGGAAGCGTTGGCCGAGTGGCTCGCGCACGCGCTGGTCAGCCCCGTGCTGACGGCGCATCCGACCGAGGTCCAGCGCAAGAGCATTCTCGATTGCGAGCGCGAGATCGTGCGTCTGCTCACGTGGCGCGACCGCACGCTGCTCACCCCCGACGAGCACGCCGAAGTGGGGGCGGGGCTGCGGCGGCAGGTGCTCGCACTGTGGCAGACCGCGATGCTGCGGCTGTCGAAGCTCACGGTGCGCGACGAGATCGAGAACGGTCTCGCGTACTACCGGTACACGTTCCTCGCGGAGGTTCCGCGATTGCGCGAGACACTGACCGACGGCATCGCGCAGACCTTCGGCAGGCCGTTGCCCGTGCCGCCGGTGATGCGGATGGGGTCGTGGATCGGCGGGGACCGCGACGGCAATCCCTTCGTCATCGCGGAAACGCTCGACTACGCGCTGCGCGCGCAGGCCAGCGCGGCGTTCGAACACTATCTCGATGCGGTGCACCGGCTGGGCGCCGAGCTTTCGTTGTCGCACCGCCTGGTCACGCCCACCGCAGAGTTGTTGGCGCTGGCCAACGCGGCGCAGGACAACAATCCGCATCGGCAGGACGAGCCCTATCGCCAGGCGCTGACTGGCGTCTATGCGCGGGTCGCCGCCACGGCGTTGGCGCTTGGCGCGCGGGCGCCGGCGCGCGCCCCGCAAGTGGAACTGGCCCCCTATGCCACGCCGGCGGATCTCTGCGCCGACCTTGGCGTGATCCGCGATTCACTGGCCACGCATGGTGCGTCGACGCTGGCGGAACAACGCCTGATGCCGTTGCTGCGCGCGGTGGAGGTCTTCGGCTTTCACCTTGCCTCGCTCGACCTGCGGCAGAACGCCGACGTGCACGAGAAGGTGGTGGCCGAGCTGTTGCAGCGTGCGGACCTCGCCCCCGACTACCTCGCGCTGTCCGAAGACGAGCGCGTCGCGTTACTGTGCCGCGAGCTTGCCACGCCGCGCCCGCTCTTCTCGCCGCACCTCGACTATGGCGAGCGCACGCTGTCGGAACTGGGCATCCTGCGCGTCGCCGCCATCGCCCACGAACGGTATGGTCACATGGCGGTGCCGAACTACGTGATCTCGAAATGCGAGTCGGTCTCCGACCTGCTGGAAGTAGGCATCCTGCTGAAGGAGGTGGGACTGCTGCGCGGCGAACAACTGGCGGTGAACATCGTGCCGTTGTTCGAGACGATCATCGACCTCACGCGCTGCGGCACGATCATGGGCGCCGCGTTCGCGCTGCCACAGTATCGGCGCTGGCTGCATGGCCGCGACGAGTGGCAGGAGGTGATGCTGGGGTACTCCGACAGCAACAAGGACGGCGGCTATGTCACCGCCAACTGGGCGCTGTATCGCGCGGAGATGCGCCTCGTCGCCGTCTTCGCGCAGCATGGCGTGAAGCTGCGCCTCTTCCATGGTCGCGGCGGCACGGTCGGGCGCGGCGGCGGACCGTCGTATGAAGCGATCCTGGCCCAGCCCGCCGGCAGTGTGACGGGCGGCCTGCGTGTGACGGAGCAGGGCGAGATCATCGCCAGCAAGTACTCCGATCCGGAGCTTGGCCGACGCAACCTCGAAGCGCTTGTCGCCGCGACGATGGAAGCGAGCCTGGTCGACGCGGAGCAGCTGGGCGATCGCGGTGCGGCCTATCACGCAGCGATGGATGAATTGTCCGACCTGGCCTTCGTCGCCTATCGCGCGCTGGTGTACGACACGCCCGTGTTCAATGCGTACTTCCGCAGTGCCACGCCGATTGCGGAGATCGCCGAGCTCAACATCGGCAGCCGGCCGGCGTCGCGCACGACGTCGCCGCGGATCGAGGACCTGCGCGCCATTCCTTGGGTGTTCAGCTGGGGCCAATTCCGGCTGTTGCTGCCCGGCTGGTTCGGCTTCGGCACGGCGATCTCGCGCTGGCTGGAAGGGCGCCCGGATGGTGCCGCGCTGCTGGCCGAGATGCACGAGCGCTGGCCGTTCTTTCGCAGCGTGCTGTCGAACATGTCGATGGTGCTGGCGAAGACCGACCTGGCGGTGGCCTCGCGCTACGCCGAACTGGTGGTCGATCCAGATGTACGCATTCCCGTGTTCAGCCGGATTGCCGACGAACATGTGGCGACGGTGAAGGCGCTGCTGGCGATCACCGGACGTGTCGACCTGGTCGACGACAATCCGCCACTGGCGCGCAGCATCCGCAACCGCATTCCGTATCTCGATCCGCTCAATCACCTGCAGGTGGAATTGCTGCGGCGGTATCGCGCCGGCCAGACCGACGAGCGCACCAAGCGCGCGATCCACCTCACCATCAATGGCCTTGCCGCAGGACTGCGCAACAGCGGTTGAGTTTCGTCGTTCGTCGCGGCTGGGTTTGCAGGCGAGGCTTGCCGCCTCGGTTGTTTGCTGTTGCGTTGTGCGTTGTGTATTCAGTGTCGCTCGCGGTGAGCGGTGAGCGGCGGGCCGCGCGGTTTGTATTCAGCGTCGCCGCGGTGAGCGGCGGGCCGTGCGGGGCGGGCTTAGGTCTCGCCGCAT
>JANNNM010000462.1:0-1184 GCA_031398535.1 Betaproteobacteria bacterium
GCCCGCCCCACCCAAGGTCGTGGCCAAGGCCCCTGCCAAGGAGCCGCCTGGCTTCTTCGAGGATCTTCTTGGCAGCACGCCGCCGTGGGCCATCGGCGCCGGTGCGCTGGCTATCCTGGGCGGCATCGCCGCGCTGATCGCCGCGCGCCGCCGCAAGACGACCAAGTTCGAGGACAGCATCATCTCGGGCACGGACATTAAGACCAACACCGTGTTCGGTTCAACCGGGGGCGGCGTCGTCAACACCGGCGACAATTCTCTCGCCAGCGACTTCAGCCGCGAGGGCCTCGGCAACATCGACACGGATGAAGTCGATCCGATCGCCGAGGCCGAGGTTTACCTGGCCTATGGTCGCGATGCGCAGGCGGAAGAAATCCTGAAGGACGCGCTGAAGAAGGATCCGCAGCGCCAGGAAATCTACCTCAAGCTCCTCGAGATCCACGCGCAGCACAACAAGCCATCCGCGTTCGAGACCGTCGCTTCCGAACTGTACTCGGTGACGAGCGGACAGGGCGAGGTCTGGCAGAAGGCCGTTGCCCTGGGCCGCCAGCTCGATCCCAACAATCCGATGTTCGCCGAAGGCGGCGCTCCGGTGGAACGGGCCGCGATGGCCAGCGTGGGAACGGCGGCCGCTGCGGGCGCCGGTGCGATGGCCTTTACGTCCGACCTGTCGAAGGTCGACATCGCGCCGGGCGCAATGGCCGCATCCAACGGGGGCCTCGACTTCCAGATGGACGAGGAGATCTCGATCTCGCCGTCGTCGGGCAAGCAGAAGTCACCGGCCGACATCCTGGCGGGCGCGCAGTCGGAACTCGAGCGCACCGCCAAGGCCGCATCCGGCGCGGTCGAGTCCGACATGGACAAGACGCGGGCGCTGGGCTTTGGCGCGGCCGGCGCTGCCGGTGCCGCGATTGCCGGGGCCGTCAGCTCGGGCAAGTCGGGCATCGAATCATTCACGTCCACGGTGACCGAGACGGTCAGCTTCGCGAAGGACAAGGTCGTCGAGTCCAAGGGCTTCGACCTCGACTTCAAGCTGGACGACGCCGACAAGCCGGCCCCGATGGGCAAGCCGCGCGTCGAACCGATGCTGGAAACGGCGGCTGCCGGTGCTGCCGCGATGCCGTCGGCGCTGACGCGTCCGGCCGCCGCAATGGAACTGGACAAACTCGACCTCTCGTTCGATC
>JANNNM010000467.1:0-1480 GCA_031398535.1 Betaproteobacteria bacterium
AGCACGTTGAACTCGACGCACGGTCCGTGGAAGTCGAGCAGCTCGCAGAAGTAATGCAGCTCGTCCGCGTGCGGCATGCCGCCCGCGCGCAGCGCCGCCTTGTTGAGTGGTGCGAAGCAGAATGCATCCGCGACACCGCGATTGCAGAGGTCCACACCCAGCGCGAGGCCCTCCAGCATGTAGGCGCCGTTCCTGGCGGCCACTTCGCCGCGCGCGAAGTCGACGGCGCTGGCGTGTGGCCAATCGACAAGGCGCGGCACGCCGCGCACGCGCGGCGCATCGGCGGCGGTCACGGGGAACGAGACGCCTGCCGCGCGCATGCCATCGTCCAGCACCTGCCGGCTGGTGACGAGCAGGATGTCGGCCTCCTGCGCCACCTTGCCGTCGGCAAGGAGCTTCGCGACGAGTTCGGGACCGATGCCGGCCGGGTCACCGGTGAATAAAGCGATGGTCGGGATCACGGGTCGATCTTTACGTTGGCGTCCTTGATCAACTTGCCGAAGCGGTCGTAGTCGGAACGCACCATCGCGCCGAACTGGTCCTGCGTCAGCGTGCCGACTTCGCCGCCGAGTCCCAGCAGCCGCTTCTGCACATCGGGCAGTTGCAGCGCCTTCATCGTTTCCGCATACAGGCGGTCGACCACGGGCTTGGGCGTGCCCGCCGTCACGAAGAGGCCGTACCAGGTCGTCATCTCGACACCGGGCAGCCCGGCTTCGGCCAGCGTGGGCACATCGGGCAGTTCAGGCGTGCGCTTGGGGCTCATCACCGCCAGCGGCTTGATCTTGCCGGCCTTGATGAACGCCATCGCGGACGAGGTGGTGTCGAAGCTCATCTGGATCTGGCCACCGACCAGGTCGGCCAGCGCCTGCGCCGAACCCTTGTACGGCACGTGCGTCGACTTGGTGCCGGCGACGAGGTTGAATGCCTCGCCCGCGAGATGCTGCGTGCTGCCGATGCCGGAGGAGCCGTACGAAAACGTGTCGGGCTTGGCCTTGATCAGCGCGATCAGGTCGCGCACGTTGCCCGCCGGGACGTTGGGCGAGACGACGAGCACGTTGGGCACCACGACGATCAACGCCACCGGGATCAGGTCCTTGTTGGTGTCGAAGGTGAGCTTCATCAGGTGCGGCGCGATCGCCTGGCCGGGGTTGGTGGCCAGTAGCAGCGTATGGCCGTCCGGTGCGGCGCGCGCGGTGAGATCCGCCGCGATCGTGTTGGATGCGCCGGGCTTGTTCTCGACGACGAAGGGCTGGCCC
Source organism: Betaproteobacteria bacterium (assembly GCA_031398535.1). Taxonomy (GTDB): domain Bacteria; phylum Pseudomonadota; class Gammaproteobacteria; order Burkholderiales; family Casimicrobiaceae; genus VBCG01. The sequence goes on from JANNNM010000467.1 coordinate 1,257, forward strand.
AACGCCGTCTGATACTTGTCGGCCAGCATGCGCGCGATGATATCCGTGCCGCCGCCTGCACCGGCACCCACCATGATGCGTACCGGCTTGGTCGGGTAGGTCTGACCGACAGCAAGCGTCGTGCACGCCAGCAGCGCCGACGCGACGATGCATTTCCAACCTTGATGCAACATGAGTGCTTCTCCTTGAAATGGCGTAACGTGCTGACCAGCCGGCTGCCGCGC
>JANNNM010000473.1:0-4047 GCA_031398535.1 Betaproteobacteria bacterium
GTGGCCGCCTCGAAGGCCGTCTCGCTGAAGGTGCCGCTGGTGGTGCGCATGAAGGGCACCAACGAGGAACTGGGCCGCAAGATCCTGGCCGAGTCCGGCCTGCCGATCATCTCCGCCAACAACATGGCCGAGGCCGCCGAAAAGGTCGTTGCCGCGGCCAAGGGACAATAACCATGTCGATCCTCGTCAACAAGAATTCCAAGGTGATCACGCAGGGCATTACCGGCAAGACCGGCCAGTTCCATACGCGGATGTGCCGCGACTACGCCAATGGCCGCGAGTGCTTCGTCGCCGGCGTCAACCCGAAGAAGGCCGGGGAAGACTTCGAAGGCATCCCCATCTACGCCACGGTGAAGGCGGCGAAGGAGGCCACCGGCGCCACGGTGTCCGTCATCTACGTGCCGCCGCCGTTTGCCGCAGCCGCCATCGACGAAGCCGTCGACGCGGGCCTTGACCTTGTCATCTGCATCACCGAGGGCATCCCCGTCCGCGACATGATCGCCACCCGGCACAAGATGCAGGGCAAGCGCACGCTGCTGCTTGGCCCCAACTGCCCGGGCGTGATCACGCCGGACGAGATCAAGATCGGCATCATGCCCGGCCACATTCACATGAAGGGCCGCATCGGGGTCGTGTCGCGCTCCGGCACGCTGACCTACGAGGCGGTGGGCCAGCTGTCCGAACTGGGCATCGGCCAGTCCACGGCCGTGGGCATCGGCGGCGACCCCGTCAACGGGCTGAAGCACATCGACATCCTGCAGATGTTCAACGACGACCCCGACACCGATGGCGTCGTGATGATCGGCGAGATCGGTGGCGGCGACGAGGAAATCGCCGCGCTCTGGGCCAAGGAGCACATGAAGAAGCCCATCGTCGGGTTCATCGCCGGCGTCACGGCCCCCGAAGGCAAGCGGATGGGCCATGCCGGGGCCATCATCTCCGGCGGCAAGGGCACGGCGCAGGAGAAGCTGGAGGTGATGGAAGCCGCAGGCATCACCGTGACGCGCAATCCGGCCGAAATGGGCCGGCTGATGAAGGCCGCGCTGAAGCTTTAGCCGTTGGCGGGGCAGGAGCGCTGCAGTCGGTCTGATTCACCGACATTCCTGCCTACCGAATGAGGACCAAATCCAGTTTGAAGGCAGTTTGAGTTCTTCTCCAAATGGTCTTGAAAATTTGTATAAATCATTGTTAATCATAGATATTAGATGAAATTTCCTTATATGAGTTCGTAAGGTAACTGACTGCCGTCAGTGCGGCCACGCAATCGGAGAAACGCCCCGTAGAGGCCCATGAGGGGCGTCCTTCCGTCGTTGTGAAAACCCATCGCTTGGGTTAACATGCCTACGCTGTTTCGGGTCGGCACTTATAGAATCGTGATCTTCTTGAACGATCACAGCCCTGCTCACGTTCATGTGATTGGTGCGGGTGGTTTCGCCAAAGTCCAGCTTGGGGAAAAGCCCACCGACGTCGCGCTAGTGGAAACAATGGGAATCCCCAAAGCCAGCTTGAGGCGAATCGTCGGAGAAATCATGGCCCGACATTCGGCATGCCAAGACGGCTGGAGAATGCATCATGGCAACTAAAGCGCAGGTACATCGTGCCGTGGACGCCCATTTTGAAGCAGCGTCGGCCGCCGCCAAACTGCGGCAGAAGCGTGGTGGTCTGGCTGCTGCCGTAACCTACGAGCCGCGCTTGCGGCGCCTGCGTATTGAGCTGACGTCCGGGGTCGGTATCAGCGTACCGGTGCAACAAATTCAGGGCCTCGAGAACGCGTTGCCTGGCGTGGTCAAGTCAGTGGAGATCACCGGCAAAGGCACTGTTTTGTATTGGCCGACGCTCGATCTTGATGTCAGCGTAACCGACCTGGTTGCCGGGTGCTTTGGTAGCCGCGCGTGGATGAGCATTCTGGCCAGGCAGGGCGGGCGCGTCACATCGTCGGCAAAAGCAGTGGCTGCGCGGAACAACGGCAAAAAGGGCGGCCGCCCACGCAAGAATCCGCCACAAAGTGTGTCGCCGGATTTGCGGCACTATCACCGTGAGCCTGACACCAAGGCAAAGCGACTTGACCCGCGGTCAACCCGCGCTCGCGTCGAGCATGCTCAGGGCAAAGCAACGAAGCCATAGGGCGTCTTTGGGCATCAGGCACGCAGAATGCTTGGTGTAGCTTCCCGCAGGCGGCCGCTTGCCGCTAAACTCGCCTATTGCGCCTTCCATGCTGCCTGCCATGCCGGAAACCGTTGCCCTCGATATCGCCAGCCTGTCCCACCCCGGGATGGTCCGCGCTCATAACGAGGATTCGATCTTCGTCGACGGGGTGGCCGGCATCGCGGTGCTGGCCGACGGCATGGGCGGCTACAGCGCGGGCGAGGTCGCCAGCGGCATCGCCGTCAACGTCGTGTCCAACGGCATGATGCCGGAGCTGAAATCCGGCCGTGAGCTTTCCAAGATCGACATTTCCAGCGGCCTGACCCACGGGGCGCTGTTGCTGCAGCAGACCATCGCCTCCGCCAACAAGGGCATCTACGAAGCCGCCCAGGCGCGTCCGGAATGCGCGGGCATGGGCACCACCATCGTTGCCGCCGTCTTCTGCGGCAACCGCATTTCCATCGGCCACATCGGCGACTCGCGCTGCTATCGCCTGCGCGGCGAGAAGTTCGAGCAACTGACCCGCGACCACTCGCTGCTGCAGGAGCAGATCGACAGCGGCGTGCTGACGCCCGAGCAGGCGCGCTATTCGCTGAACAAGAACCTCGTCACCCGCGCGCTGGGCATCGAGGCCATCGTGCCCACCGAGATCTCCGAATACCGGATCGAGGCCAACGATATCTACCTGCTGTGCTCGGACGGCCTGACCGACATGGTCGAGCCCGAGGTCATCCACACCGTCCTCGACGAAAAGCGCAGCGACCTGGCCGAAGCCGTCGCTGACCTGATCGACCTGGCCAACCAGAATGGCGGACGCGACAACATCTCCGTGATCGTCGTGCGGGTCCCGCCGGAGTTCCTGCCGGTCACCGGCTGGGCGCAGCGCTGGCTGGCGCGGAAGAAGGGCTGACGCGCCATGGGCAAGCTCGTCCTGTATCTCGCCGATGGCACGCTGCTGCATGTGCCGCTCGACAAGGAGCGCATCACCATCGGCCGCCGCGCCGACAACGACGTGTGCCTGCCGTACCCTGCCGTCTCCGGCGAGCATGCCGCCGTCGTCACCATCCTCGCCGACTCCTTTCTCGAGGACCAGGGCAGCACCAACGGCACGCTGGTCAACGGCAAGCCCGTCGGCAAGCATTTCCTGAACAACCGCGACCAGATCGACATCGGCCGCCAGCGCCTGGTCTACCTGGCCGACAACGACGAGCATGTCGACCCGCTGCCGCCCGACATGGTGCGCAACCCGCTGCGCGGCTTGAGCGACCGGGTTGAACCCGCGCGCGCCGTGTCGCAGATCCCGATGCCGACCATCAACATCGGCCGGTCGCAGGCGCCTGCGGTGCCCAGTGCATTGACGGAGGAATTCGACCGGGAGATCGCCGATCCGGCGCGGGCTGCGGCGGAGCCATCGCAACCCGTGGACCGCCGGTCCGCTGAGATGGCGATGGCGGGCACCGGTCCGCATGCCGTTCGCGCCGGTGGAACCAATGAAGCCGTGGTCGGGCGCACGGCGGCGCGGGTGGCGCCCGTGTTGCCCGTACCCGAAGCCACGACGCCCCGGGCGACCTTCACCGCCGACCCGCCGATGCGGCCCGTCCCGCCGCGCGCGATTCCCGACGTGATGTCGCGGACGATGCAGTTGAACAAGCCGAATCTCGCGGCGCCGTTGCCCGAGGGTGCGCCCGCGCCCAAGGTGCCGTCGGTGCGCGTGCTGTCCGGGCCCAGCATCGGCCGCTCCGTGCCGTTTCCCAACGACCAGCTGTCTGTCGGTCGCGTGGGGATCCAGGTGGCGATCGTGCGCAAGGTGGCCAACGGGTACCGGCTGGTGCCGGTGGAAGGTGCCGAAATGCCGCGCATCAACGGCTCGCCGGTGGCGGCGGACGGGTCGCCGCTGCATCC
>JANNNM010000517.1:0-2707 GCA_031398535.1 Betaproteobacteria bacterium
GTTCCACGCCGCGCGGAACAGCCCCGCCTTCGAGGTGATGTCCGGATTCGAGTCGAGCACGATGATCTTGGACCTGGGTTTTGCCCGCTTGAGGTAATCCGCGACCTGGCATACGCGCTCGTACGGCCCCGGCGGGCAGCGGTACGGCGCCATCGGGATGTGGAACACGAAGACGCCGCCGTCGCGCATAGCCTCGAGCTGCTTGCGCAGCGCCACGGTCTGCGGCCCCGCCTTCCAGGCGTGCAACACCTTTTCCTGCGCGGCGGCGTTGTTGAGCCCGGGCACCATGTTGTAGAGGAAGTCGATGCCCGGGGAGAGCACGACACGGTCGTAGCGCAGTTCCTCCTCGGTCGAAAGCCGGACCAGGCCGCGCTCCGTGTCGATCGCGGTAGCGGTGGCAAAGATCACCTTGATGCCGCGCTTGACGAGGCCGTCGTAGCTCACCGTGATGTCGGCCAGCTGCTTGCTCCCGCCCAGCACCAGGTTCGACAGCGGGCACGAGACGAAGGCCGGATTGGCCTCGACCAGCGTGACGTCGAGCGCGCCGTTGCTCCACATGTGCAGATACTTGGCCACCGTGGCGCCGCCGTAACCGCCGCCGACCACCACTACTTTAGGTCCGCCGCGGGCCGCACCTGCACAGCCGCCGAGGGCGGACGCTGTGATGCCGGTGGCGCCGAGGGCTTTCAGGAATTCACGTCGTTGCATGGGCATGATCGTCTCCGCGGCTCATTGTTTTTCCCTCCGCGCTATCGCGCTTCGGGGCGAATTCGCCCTTGGGGCGGCCCGGCGGGCTCATGGCTTCTGGGCGGCAAACCAGCCGGCCATCAGGTCGATCTGCTCGTCGGTGTAGCCCTTCGCAAGCTGCTGCATGATCGTCGAGGGGGTACGACCCGCCTTGAAGTCCTGCATCTTGCGGACGAGATCGGCTTTCGATTGGCCGGCCAGCGCGGGCATGCCGCCCAGGCTGGCGCCGTTCGTGCCATGGCAGGCCGAGCATCCGGCGCTGAGATTGCGCGGCAGGTTGGGGTCGGCGGTCTGAGCGACGGCATGCCCGGTACAGGACAGCAGGAACAGCGATGCCAGCAGAAGTGGCTTGCGCACGGGAATCTCCTCGAGGATCGACGCGCGCTTGCCGGCGCGTTGGTGCATAGGATAGACGCAACCGCAGCGACGCGTCATGACGCGCGGCACTAACGAAATGTCGTTTGGCGCCGGAGGCTGGACGCTGTTCGATGTGGCGCCGGCGCAACGCCGGCGCGCAGCCTCGCCCCCACCCGAATGGAAAGCTGATCCGCAGGCTGGAAAGAGGATTCGGCACGTCCCGATACACGGCGCCCTGGCCTGTTTCTATACAAAACAACGACATGGAACAAAATATTAATCGCGTATGTCCTATAACTTATATAAGATATACATGCTTCGCAGCACGATGCACCATTGAATGGCACGGTTTGTTTCCGTCTGGTGGAAATTGTTTCTAACACATTGATTTATAGCAGTAAATATTCTATTGCGTTGCGCCATTTTGCTTGCAACCAGGCCAATCGCTTGCTAACGTAGCTCCAACACGCGCTGCAACGGATCGCGGCGCGTGCAGGACGCCAACCCCGCCGCCTGCATTGCCGCAGGCGGCCAGACCGACGAAATGGAGCACCTAGCGATGAACTACGACCTCGAAGCAGCGCGACTGAAGAAGGACTGGGCGGAGAATCCGCGTTGGAAGGGCATCGAGCGCGGCTACACGGCGGAAGACGTCGTCCGCCTGCGCGGCTCGATCCACATCGAGCACACGCTGGCGCGTCGCGGTGCCGAGAAGCTGTGGAAGCTCGTCACCGAGGAACCGTTCGTCAACACGCTGGGCGCCATGACCGGCAATCAGGCGATGCAGCAGGTAAAGGCCGGCTTGAAAGCCATCTACCTCTCCGGCTGGCAGGTGGCGGCCGATGCCAACATCGCCGGCGAGATGTATCCGGACCAGTCGCTCTATCCCGTCAACTCGGTGCCGATCGTCGTGCGCCGGATCAACAACACGTTCATCCGCGCCGACCAGATCCAGCCCATGGAAGGCACCGGCGACACGGACTTCTTCGCGCCGATCGTCGCGGATGCCGAAGCCGGCTTCGGCGGCGTGCTGAATGCCTTCGAGCTGATGAAGTCGATGATCGACGCCGGCGCCGCGGGCGTGCACTTCGAGGACCAGCTGGCCTCGGTCAAGAAGTGCGGCCACATGGGCGGCAAGGTGCTCGTGCCCACGCGTGAAGCCGTCGACAAGCTGATCGCAGCACGTCTCGCCGCCGACACGATGGGCGTACCCACGCTGATCCTGGCGCGCACCGACGCCGAGGCCGCCGATCTCGTCACCAGCGACATCGACGACATCGACAAGCCGTTCTGCACCGGCGAGCGCACGCAGGAAGGTTTCTATCGCACGCGCAACGGCCTCGACCAGGCAGTCTCGCGCGGCCTGGCCTATGCGCCGTATGCCGACATGATCTGGTGCGAAACCGGCAAGCCCGATCTCGATTTCGCGCGCGCGTTCGCCGACGCCATCCACGCGAAGTTCCCGGGCAAGATGCTGGCCTACAATTGCTCGCCGTCGTTCAACTGGAAGAAGAACCTCGACGACGCGACCGTCGCGAAATTCCAGCACGAGCTGGGCGCGATGGGCTACAAGTTCCAGTTCATCACGCTGGCCGGCTTCCAC
>JANNNM010000722.1:0-6896 GCA_031398535.1 Betaproteobacteria bacterium
GTTACGCGCTCAAGACTGGAGCTGATTAACTCGATTGACCCTGACCCCTTTGTTTCTGACCCCTTTGTTTAACTGACCCTGGCCCCTTTTTAAACCGAGCCTGGCCCCTTAATTCTGACCCTGACCCCTTTGTTATTGTGCCTCCGGCTTCGGCCGCTTGCCGACCATCACGTCGATCTCGACGTCGAGCCCGTCGCGCAGCACATGCACCTTGATGCTGGATCCGGGCGGAAGCTCGGCGATGCGCGCCAGCAGTTGCGGCACGCTGCGGGTCGACTTGCCGCCGATCTCCAGCACCACGTCGCGCACCAGCATGCCGGCGCGGTCGGCCGGGCCGCCGCGCAGCAGGTCGCTGATCAGCACGCCGTCGAGCCGGTTGATTGCCAGCGCCTTCGCGACCTCCGGCGTCACCGGCTGCGGCACGATGCCGAGCCAGCCGCGCGTCACTTCGCCGTCGCGCACGATCTGCTCGAACACGTTGCGCGCCAGCGACACGGGAATCGAGAACCCGATGCCGAGCGACCCGCCTGACTGCGAATAGATCGTGCTGTTGATGCCGATCAGGTTGCCGGCGGTGTCGATCAGCGCGCCGCCTGAATTGCCCGGGTTGATCGCGGCATCCGTCTGGATGAAATCCTCGAAGCGATTCACGCCAAGATAGTTGCGGCCCAGCGCGCTGACGATGCCGAGCGTCACCGTGTTGCCGAGGCCGAAGGGATTGCCGATCGCGAGCACGACGTCCCCCACCTGCGGACCATCGGTGGCGGCAAAGGCCATCGCCGGCAACTCGCGCGCATCGGCCTTCAGCACGGCGAGATCGGACTCGGGATCGGTGCCGCGCACGTGCGCCGCCACGCGACGGCCATCGGACAGCACGAGCTGGATGTCGTCCGCGCCCTGGATCACGTGATGATTGGTCAGCACGTAGCCTTCGGACGACACGATCACGCCGGAGCCAAGGCTGGTCTGCTTCTGCGACTGCGTACGCTCGAGATCCGGGAAGAAACGCTTGAACACCGGATCGTCGGCCAGCGGATTGCGCGTGCGCACATCCTTGCTCGTGTAGATGTTCACCACGGCCGGCATCGCCTTGCGCGCGGCGTCGGCGTAGGACGCCACGCGGGCGCCCGTCACCGGTGTGCGCGTTTCCTGCGTGACGATCACGTTGGCCGTGCGTCCGCCGATGCGCTGCAGCAGGTCGGGCCGCAACGTCGAGACGATGAAGAGCGCGGCCATGCAGACGGTGCAGGCCTGGGCGAAGATCAGCCAGAATTTGCGCAACATGCGGCAAAGTATAGAGGCACCGGGTGGAATGCGCCTCACCCATGCCCGCAGAGGCCGGTCTGCTAAGTGCACGCAAGCGGCTGATTTTCAGCCCTTTTCCTGCGACAAACACAGGCGGGGGCTTCCGGCGCACCGCACAAATCCCGTATAATCGGCAGGTTTTGCGAACTTGTCGCGAAAACGGTGGCCCGCCTCTGGCGGACGCATGCCACTTTCCTGGTTTTCGCGCTTCAATGAGGTGCTGGAAGATGTCCGAAGCTGCGGCAGATCAAGCGGTCGATAGCAAGAAGCGGCGGTTCCTGCTCGGCACCACCGGTGTCGTGGGTGGGGTTGGGGTGGCAGCGGCCGCCGTGCCCTTCGTGATGTCCTTCTGGCCTTCCGCCCGCGCCCGCGCGGCCGGCGCGCCGGTCGAAGTCGACATCAGCAAGGTGGAGGCCGGCCAGCTCATCTCGGTCGAATGGCGCGGCAAGGTCTGCTGGGTTTTGAACCGCACCCCGGCCATGCTGGCCACGCTGCCCAAGCTGAATCCGGTCTTGGCCGACCCCAATTCCACGGTGCCGCAGCAGCCGGCCAACTGCAAGAACGAGCATCGCTCCATCAAGGATGCGATGTGGGTGGCCATCGGCATCTGCACGCACCTGGGCTGCTCGCCGACGTTCCGGCCTGAACCCGCGCCCGCCGATCTCGGCGCCGATTGGCTGGGCGGCTTCTTCTGTCCATGTCACCAATCGAAATTCGACCTCGCCGGCCGTGTCTATCGGGGGATGCCGGCGCCGACGAACCTGGTCATCCCGCCGTACAAGTTCCTGTCCGACGCCAAGATCGTCATCGGCGTCAGTGAGGGAAGCTGAGGGCAGCTTTAACGGAAACAGCAGCACCCCGCACCTCGCCGCGTGATTTGCGCGGGACGACAGGGCGGACAAGGAATACTGACGGAGCGGATGGATGGACAAGATTCTTGGCTGGATCGACGCGCGGTTTCCGCTGACCCAGTTGTGGGAAAGCCAGTGGGGCAAGTATCCCGCGCCGAAGAACTTCAACTTCTGGTACTACTTCGGCTCGCTCGCGATGCTGGTCCTGGTGATGCAGATCATCACCGGCATCTTCCTCACGATGAACTACAAGCCCGATGCCAAGTATGCGTTCGACTCCGTCGAATACATCATGCGCGACGTCGAGTGGGGCTGGCTCATCCGCTACATGCACTCCACCGGCGCGTCGATGTTCTTCGTCGTCGTGTACCTGCACATGTTCCGCGGCCTGATGTACGGCAGCTACCAGAAGCCGCGCGAGCTGCTGTGGATCTTCGGCTGCCTCATCTACCTGGTGCTGATGGGGGAGGCCTTCTTCGGCTACCTGCTGCCGTGGGGCCAGATGTCGTTCTGGGGCGCGCAGGTCATCGTCAATCTCTTCTCCACGCTGCCGATCATCGGTGATGGTCTGGCGCTGTGGATCCGTGGCGACTTCACGATTTCCGACGTCACGCTGAACCGCTTCTTCGCGTTCCACGTGATCGCGCTGCCGCTGGTGCTGCTGGGCCTCGTCGCCGCGCACCTGATGGCGCTGCATGAGGTGGGCTCGAACAATCCCGATGGTGTGGATGTGAAGCACCAGCCCATCAATCCCGCCACCGGCCTGCCGCTGGACGCCATTCACAGCCACCCGTATTACTCGATCAAGGACCTGGTCGGCGTCGTGTTCTTCCTGGCCGTGTTCTCCGCCATCCTGTTCTTCGTGCCGGAGATGGGCGGGTACTTCCTCGAAGCCAACAACTTCATCCCGGCCGATCCGCTGAAGACGCCCGAGCACATCGCACCCGTGTGGTACTTCACGCCTTACTACGCCATTCTGCGCGCCGTGCCGTCGTTCTTCTCCACCCAGGTGTGGGGCGTGCTGCTGATGGGTGCCGCGGTGATGATCTTCTTCGCACTCCCGTGGCTCGACCGCGGCAAGGTGCGCTCGATCCGCTATCGCGGCAACCTCTACAAAGGTTTCCTGGCGTCCTTCGTCGTCTCCTTCATCGTCCTGGGTTACCTGGGCGTGGTGCCCGTCACCGTGTGGGGCCAGTTTTCGCCCAAGTGGCCGCTGCTCGGCACGGCGGATATCGCCACGGTCGTGGCCCGCATCCTCACCGTTGTCTACTTCGCCTTCTTCCTGCTGATGCCGTGGTACACGGCGCGCGACAAGACCAAGCCCGTCCCCGAAAGGACGACGTGACCGCATGAACAAGATCGCCAACTTCGTAGCTGCGGGTCTTCTCGCATTCGCCGGCATTGCCGGTGCCGCCGGGGGGCCGAATCTCCGGCTCGACCCCGCGCCCATCCATCGCCTCGACGCCGAGTCGCTGCAGCGTGGTGCCCGCAACTTCGTCAACTATTGCCTCAACTGCCACAGCCTGAAATACCTGCGCTACGAGCGCCTGACGGACATCGGCCTGACCGAGCAGCAGATCCAGGACAACCTGATCCTGGGCGGCCAGCGTATTTCTTCACCGATGACGGTGGCAATGACGCCTGCTGACGCGCGTACGTGGCTGGGTGCGCTGCCGCCCGACCTGACGCTCGAGGCGCGCATCCGCGGCACCGACTGGATCTACAACTACCTGCTGTCGTTCTACCGCGATCCCACCACGCCCACCGGCTGGAACAACCTCGTGTTCCCCAAGGTCGCGATGCCCCACGTGCTGTGGGAGCTGTCGGGTCCGTCGCGCCTCGTCACCACGACGTACGACAACCACGAAAAGGCGCTGGCGGCCTCCATCGCGATCAAGGGCCTCAACAAGCTTGAAGCCGGCGAGGGTGGCAAGTGGAATGTCGTCACGCTGGGCGCCGATCCGGATGTGCCGGGCACGCTGTCCCCCGTCGAGTACAAGGCGTGGGTGGCCGATCTCGTGAACTTCATGGACTACGCCGCCGAGCCGATGAAGAACAAGCGCATCAGCCTCGGCATCATGGTGCTGCTGTACCTCGGCGTGCTCTTCACGCTGGTGTATCTGCTGAAGCGTTCGATCTGGAAGAGGGTGCACTGACCGCCGTATAACTCGAATCAGCGCGGGGCACGGGTCACGCCGTGCCCTGTTGCATTGCAGCGGGCCCCTTGCGGGGCCCTCGCGCCGGCAGTCCCGCCTTCCGGCTCATGCTTGAAATCACGCGGCGGCTTGCCGCGCGCAGGGAGATAACAAAATGATGACCCTCTACTCCGGGACCACCGACCCGTTCAGCCAGCGCTGCCGCATCGTGCTGCACGAAAAAGGCATGGATTTCCAGATCATCGACGTCGACCTCGACCACAAGCCCGAGGATCTCGCCGTCATGAATCCGTACAACCAGGTGCCCGTGCTGGTGGAACGCGACCTGGTGCTGCACGAGTCCAACATCATCAACGAGTACATCGACGAGCGCTTTCCGCATCCGCAGCTGATGCCGGCCGACCCGGTGATGCGCGCCCGCGCGCGGCTCTTCCTGCATCGCTTCGAGAAGGAATTGTTCTGCCACATCGACGCGCTGGAGGGCAACAACCAGAAGAACGCCGAGAAGGCCCGCGGCCTGGTCCGCGACGCGCTGCTGCAGATCACGCCCGTGTTTGCCAAGCACAAGCACATGCTGGGCGAGGATTACTCGATGCTCGACGTCGCCATCACGCCGCTCCTGTGGCGCCTTGACTACTACGGCATCCAGATGCCCAAGCAGGCGGCCCCGCTGATGAAGTACGCCGAACGCCTGTTCGCGCGCCCCGCGTTCTCCGAGGCGCTGACCAGCGCCGAGCGCGGGATGCGCAAGTAGGCAGCGGACGCGGCAAACGGGGGTTCTTGCCCCCGGACGCGCGCCCGTCGTATGCTTTCTTCATGTCCGAGCAATCCGCCAAGCCCTACCTGATCCGCGCCATCTGCGAATGGTGCGGGGACAACTCGCTCACGCCGTACCTTGCGGTCAAGGTCAACGACGAGACGCGGGTGCCGGTGGCGTTCGTCAAGAACGGCGAGATCGTGCTCAACGTCAGCCCCTCCGCCACGCGGAAGCTGACGATCGACAACGAGTGGATCCAGTTCTCCGCGCGCTTCAACGGCGCGTCGCAGGAAGTGTCCGTGCCGATGAGCGCCGTCTCCGGCGTGTTCGCCAAGGAAACGGGCTACGGCTTTGCGTTCGCCGCACCGTCGGACGCCGTGGCCTCGCTGGTGGAAGCCACGGCGGCCTCCAAGGACCTCGAGCCAACGCCGCCTGACACGGGCGGCAAGGATCCGACGAAGCCCCGGACCCGGCCGTCGCACCTGCAAGTCATCAAGTAGTTTTCGCCGGCATAGCTCAGGGGTAGAGCAGCGGTTTTGTAAACCGTTGGTCGTGGGTTCGATTCCTACTGCCGGCACCAATCGCACCTGTTCCGACGGGTCGCTGCGCGATTCGTGGGCTTCCGCCAAAAAAATGGGGCCATCCATTGCAGACGGCCCCGTAGGATGCCACGACGACCTATCGACGGAGGATGGACAGGAGAGTGGCGAACCGCAGAAGTCTGGCACCGGAAGTTTGCGGTTTCATTGCGGTAGGGGAAGTTCGGCGCAAGGGACTACAGAGGGCTCAACCTGTTGTGTGCACTTAAGGGGTCCGTGGGAGGCTGGGTGGCGATCGCTTCGTGTCGCAGAACAGCCAGTTCGTCGAGTGCACGATGCAGGGACGCGGCGAAGGCAAACTCCGCAGCATCACGCAGCGGATCGAGTGCAAGCAGGCGTTCATCGAGATCGTCCAGCAGCCCTTCCGCCGTGAAGACCAGCTTCTGCAGCGGCGACGGCGAGGTACCGACCAATACCAGTTTCCGCGCTTCGATGAGCGCGAAATGACACATGTTGGCCAGGATCACGAATCGTTCCCGCTGATGGTCATCCGCAGCAGCGATCGAGGGCGGGGGTTGCAGCATGGGTCGAGTGTCACCCTTCAATGTTGCAGTTTGCAGACAGCCATCGGGCATCCGGCGTATCAGTTGTCCCGGCGACGTCTTCCTGCTGCAACATTGGTCACGAACAATGCCGTGGCCAGAATCCGATCCGTTCGGGGTCGGAGGTCACATTCCGACCGTTGGTGTCGGAAATTCAGGAACCCCAATGCAAACAACCGCTGGAGACGCCGAAGGCAGCCTGCACGCCTTCCAGGACCATCACGAGATGTCGCCGGAGGCCATGGCTGCGCGACTGCGCAACGACATCATCGATGGCTTCGATGAGGAACTCGAACTCGAGATCGACGAGGACTTCCTGTCGATCGATGGGGGCACCGACGCCGACAGGGCGGCGCATCGGGAACAGCGCCGAGCGTATTTCCGGGAGCTGTTTCGCCTCCAGGGCGAACTGGTCAAGCTCCAGGACTGGGTGCAGCACACCCGCCACCGCGTCGTGATCCTGTTCGAGGGACGCGACGCCGCAGGGAAGGGCGGTGTGATCAAGCGCATCACGCAACGGCTCAATCCGCGGGCCAGCGGCCGACCCAGCGCGTCCCGCATATCGAATTCGGTCATCACATACGGCGTGCCGTTGGCGCGCGATTCGTTGTAGAACATGCCCAGCGAGGCCGTGAACGCGTCCGACGGTTCCCATTTCAGCTGCAGGCGACCGATGGCATCGCTGC
>JANNNM010000525.1:0-1127 GCA_031398535.1 Betaproteobacteria bacterium
GATCGGACAATTCGCCTCGCGTGGACACGCGTTCGAGCAGCGGTGCGTAACGATCGTAGACGACGTTCCAGTCGATGCCCGACATGTCCGCGGTCCAGAAGTGATCGCGCTGCATCCGCCAGCATTCGCGGAACATCTGCTTCCATTCGCTGCGCGGCGACACCGACACGCGCACGCGGCCAAGATCGATCCAGCCCGACTTCCGTGACGGCGCGTCGCCGCCGCCCTCTTCCGGCTTGCGGTCGGCCGCAATGGCGCGCAACTTCTTGCCGTCCTGCACCACCATCGCGGTGCCGCTGGCATTGACGACGAAGCGGTCGACCTTCTCCAGCATCGTCTCCGGGCGCAGCGTAGCGAAGTCGAAGAGTTCGAGGCGCCCCGCCGCTTCCTTGTGCCCACCGCGGCCGTGCGCACCGACGACGGTCTGGTGCGTCCAGACGACCTTGTTGTCCGCGACCCCGGCGATCTGGCCATACCGGCTTTCATGGACCGGGAACGGCGCCACGCGCGCGGCAATGCCGCTCAGGTCGACGCGAGTGACGGCCGGCGCCGCGTCCTTGTCCTTCTTCCCGTCCTTGTCGCCCTTGTCGTCCGCCGGTTCCGTTGGCACGAAGCCCCGCGGGGCGGCGTCGAAGGGCGGCGGGCCGTCGGCCTGCAGCGCAATCAGGTACGGCCGCGCCGCGCGTGGGAACGACAGTTCGAACTGCACGCTGTCGTAGACGGGATCGAAGGTACGCACGGACAGGAAGTACAGGTATTTGCCCGCCGGATCGAAGGCCGGGCTGTAATCGCGGAAGTCGGGTTGCGTGACCAGCGTGGACGTCTTCGTCGCGACCTCGTGCAGCTTGATCGCGCAATGCCGCGCACTGGTCCACGACTGGTAGGCAAGCCATGCACCATCGGGCGACCAGGCGAGGTCTTCGGTGCGCATGTAGTCGCTGCGGTCCGCAACGTGCATCACGCCGGTATCGACGTCGCCGACGATCACTTCGTTGCGGTGATTCGAAATGGCGACCAGCGTGCCGCGCGGCGCCGCGGCCATCGCCACCACGCGCCCGATGTCCCAGGGCAACGTCGTGGCCTTGCCATCGCGGAAGACCTCGAGGCGCTCTTCGCCCGACGCATCG
>JANNNM010000583.1:0-2737 GCA_031398535.1 Betaproteobacteria bacterium
GCGTTTTCATTTCCGGCGCATTCTGACCAAGGAATCCCCATGGCCATTCTCGATTTCATCAAGAAACAGTTCATCGACATCATCGAGTGGACGGACGACTCGCGCGACACGCTGTCGTATCGCTTCCCCGACGAGGACAAGGAAATCAAGAACGGCGCGCAGCTCATCGTGCGCGAATCGCAGGCAGCGCAGTTCGTCTACCTGGGTGAGTTCGGCGACACCTTCGGCCCGGGCAAGCACACGCTCACCACCGACAACATCCCGATCCTCACCAACCTCAAGAGCTGGAAGTACGCGCTGCAGAGCCCGTTCAAGGCCGACGTCTACTACGTCGTCACGCGGCTCTTCACCGGCAACAAGTGGGGCACCGCCAACCCAGTGATGATGCGCGACGCCGACTTCGGCATCGTCCGGCTGCGCGCGTTCGGCACGTACGATTTCCGCATCGTCGACGTCAAGAAATTCCTGAAGGAAGTGGCCGGCACCGACAATCACTTCCGGCTGGACGAGTTCCACGACACGATGCGCTCGCGCATCGTCAGCGTGTTCACCGATGCGCTAGCCGGTGCCAAGATCCCGGCGCTCGACGTGGCGTCGCGTTACGGCGAGCTGGGCGAGGCGCTGCTGCCGCTGATCAATCCCGCGATCAGCGCCAAGTACGGCCTCGAGATGACCACCTTCATCATCGAGAACGTGTCGGTGCCGCCGGAAGTGGAAGCGGCCATCGACAAGCGTTCCAGCATGGCGGCGGTGGGCAACCTCAACGACTACGTCAAGTTCCAGATGGCGCAGGGGTTGGGCCAGCCGGGCGGTGGCGGCGGCATCGGTGGCGCCGGCGCTGAACTTGCGATGGGCATGGCGATGGCGCAGCAGATGATGAACCAGACCGGCGGCATCATGGCGCAATCCACGCCCGGCATCCAGGCCCCCGCCGCGACCACCGCGGTGGCCGCTGCTGCCGCGCCGGAGCTGATGACGCCGGCGCAGGCCGCGCAGCTGCTGGGCGTGGCCGAGTCCGACGTGCTGGCAAGTCTCGAGGCCAACGACCTGAAGGGCCGCAAGATCGGCACGCAGTGGCGCGTGACGCGCGGCGCGATCGACGCCTTCCTGAAAGGATGATCATGATGTTGCCACTCCCCGGCCGGCGTCGCGCGCTGGCGGCACTGGCACTGCTGGCGATCGCCGCGATGATCGGCGCGGCGCCCTCGACGGCATGGGCGCAGGACCCGCGGATCACCGCGGCCCAGGTCGCTGCGCGCGACTGGCTGGCACTTTCGGACGCGGGCGACGTGCAGGGCAGCTACGCCGCGGCATCGCCCAAGTTCCAGGCCACGATGACGCCGCAGCAATGGGCGGATGCCTCGACGAAGGCGCGCGCACCCTATGGTGCCGTGCGCCAGCGCACGCTGGCGGCGACGCAGGCGGCCACCCAGGTGCCCAACCTGCCGGATGGCGCCTATGTGCTGTTGATGTACCGGACGAATTTCGCGAACCGCGACGCCGCGGAGACGATCACGATGGAGCGTGGGGCGGATGGCGCCTGGCGCCTCGTCGGCTACTCGATCCGCTAGCGCGGTCGCGCTGCTGCCGCGCCGATGAGCGATACCGCCGCGATTTCCAAGTTTGCCTGTCCCGCGTGCGGCGGCGAGGCGAACTGGAATCCCGCGAAGCAGAAGCTGGTCTGCCCATTCTGCGGCACCGAATCGCCGGCGAAGCTCGACGCCGCCACGGGCGGGATCATTGAGCACGATCTCGTCGCGGCGATCCGCGGCATCGGCGACGAAGCCCGCGGCTGGAAGGCCGACAAGCGCCAGGTGCGCTGCCAGAGCTGCCGGGCCATCTCCGTCTTCGACCCGAAGCGCCAGGCGCAGAATTGCGAGTTCTGCGGCTCGGCGCAGCTCGTTCCCTATGAGGAAACGAAGCCGGCGTTCCGGCCCGAATCGGTGTTGCCGTTCACCGTCAGCGAGCCCGCCGCGCGGGATCGCATCCGCCAGTGGTACGGCAAGCTGTGGCTGGCGCCGAATGCGCTGAAGCGCCGCGCGCTGACCGACACCGTGAAGGGCCTGTACCTGCCTTACTGGACCTTCGATGCGCAGGCCGATGCGCAGTGGACGGCCGACGCCGGGCACTACTACTACACGACCGAGACGTACACGGAAAACGGCCAGACGCGCACGCGGCAGGTGCAGCACGTGCGCTGGGTGCCGGCCGCGGGTTCGCTGACGCACTTCTTCGACGACGATCTCGTGTGCGCCTCGGTCGGCGTGCATCCCGCGCTGCTCCGCGGCATCGAACCCTTTCCGACGGCGACGCTGAAGCCCTACGACGCCGGCTATGTCGCCGGCTGGGTCGTCGAACGCTACCAGATCGATCTCGTCGGCGCGGCCCAGCATGCGCGCGAGGTGATGGACGGCAAGGTGCAGATGCTGTGCGTGCAGCAGATTCCCGGCGACACGTATCGCAACCTCAACGTGCATACGAGCTATACGCGCCAGACCTTCAAGCACATCCTGGCGCCGGTGTGGCTCATGACCTACACCTATGGCGCGCGTTCGTTCCAGTGCGTGCAGAACGGCGTAACGGGCTTGGTCGCGGGCGAGTATCCGAAGAGCGCGTGGAAGATCGCGCTGCTGGTGGTGGCGGTGCTCGTTGCGGTGGTGATCGTGATGGCCGTCGGCGGTGGTGGGCGCTAGCCGGTGCTGCAGGGGAGGTTTTACCGCAGTCGCGCGTCCGTGCT
>JANNNM010000593.1:0-1276 GCA_031398535.1 Betaproteobacteria bacterium
CTCGACGTCACGCCGCTGAGCCTGGGCATCGAGACCCTGGGCGGCGTGATGACCAAGATGATCAAGAAGAACACCACCATCCCGACCAAGTTCAGCCAGGTGTTCAGCACCGCCGACGACAACCAGCCGGCGGTGACGATCAAGGTCTACCAGGGCGAACGCGAGCTGGCCGCGGGCAACAAGTCGCTGGGCGAGTTCAACCTCGAAGGCATTCCGCCGTCGCCGCGCGGCATGCCGCAGATCGAAGTCGCGTTCGACATCGACGCCAACGGCATCCTGCACGTGTCGGCCAAGGACAAGGCCACGGGCAAGGAAAACAAGATCACCATCAAGGCCAATTCCGGGTTGTCGGACGACGAGATCCAGAAGATGGTCAAGGACGCCGAAGCCCACGCCGAGGATGACAAGAAGATCCTCGAGACGGTGCAGGCCCGCAACGGCCTTGACGCGCTGGTGCACAGCGTCAACAAGTCGCTGACGGAATACGGCGACAAGGTCGGCGCCGACGAAAAGGCCAAGGTGGAAGCGGCCGTCAAGGCGGCGGAAGAAGTCCTGAAGCAGAAGGACGCCACCAAGGAACAGATGGAGAAGCAGTCCGAGGAACTGGCCAAGGCCGCGCAGAAGCTGGGCGAACTGATGTATGCGCAGGCGCAGGCAGCGGCGGAGGGCGCGGGCGGCGGCGCTGGCGGAGCTGGAGCAGGTGCCTCCGGCGCTGGCGGCGGTTCGGCGAAGAACGACGAGAAGGTCGTCGATGCCGAATTCACCGAAGTAAAGAAGTGATATTGCGTCGCGCGCGGTTGATTGAGGTTGTTGTTGCGTAACCGCGCGACGTAATATCTGGCCGAGTTGGAGTGGGCGCTGTCGCGCCCCTCAACTCGGCCATTGGCCGATGGGCTTGGGCGGCATTTTCAAATGACCGGACATTAATCTCGCCCTCTGGGCTATTTGTGAATTGAGCTTTCCCCATGGCGAAGCGTGATTACTACACCGTCCTCGGCGTCTCCCGCGAGGCTACCGACGAAGAGCTGAAGAAGGCGTATCGCAAGCTTGCGATGAAGCACCATCCGGACCGCAACCCGGATGACAAGGATGCCGAAGGCAACTTCAAGGAGGCGAAGGAGGCCTATGAAGTGCTCACGGACCCGCGCAAGCGCGCCGCCTACAATCAGTTCGGGCACGCTGGCGTGGATCCTTCCGCCGGTGGACGTGGCGGTCCTGGCCCGGAAGGCTTTGGTGGCTTTGCCGATGCTTTCGGCGACATCTTCGGCGAGATCTT
>JANNNM010000652.1:0-2443 GCA_031398535.1 Betaproteobacteria bacterium
TCCCGCCAGCAGCAGGCTGAACTTGAGGTCGGTGGCCTGCGGGAAGAACGTGGCCGAGGGCATCGCCATCACCTTGGTGGGCACGCCGCCGCGCGTCCACATCTGCGCGATGGCCTGCGCGATCTTCGCGTCGTTCACATAGCGGTTGTTGGTCGCATGCAGCGTGACGCCGAAGCCGTCCGGATACCCGGCTTCGGCCAGCAGCTTCTTGCCGCCTTCGAGGTTGAAGGGCTCGACCTTGAGATTCTTCGTCGCGCCAAACAGGAAATCGGGGACGAGCTGACCGGCCGGAATGGCTTCGCCTTCCATCACCCGCTCGACGATCGCCGGTCGGTTGACCATCATTGAAAGTGCCTTGCGCACGCGCGGATCCTTGAGCGGATTCTTGTCGAGCGGCTTGCCGTCCTTGTCCGTCACCGTCGGCGTGAGGGTGCGGTCGCTGTCCATGTGGACATACATCAGGCGGTCGGAGACGCCGCGATAGATGCCGAGTTTCTTGTCGGTCTTCAGCTTGGCGACGTCGGCGGTGGGCACGTTCTCGATCACCTGCACGTCGCCGGAAAGCAGCGCCGCCACGCGCGAGGCGTCCTGTGTCAGGATGCGCAGCGTCACGTTGTCCCAGGGCGTCTTGCCGCCCCACCACGCATCGTTGCGCGTCATCTCGATGCGGTCGCCCTTGGTGAACTTGGTGAGCTTGTACGGGCCGGTGCCGACCGCAGCTTTGCCCGAGTTGAAGTCGTCGGTGCTGGCGGTGGCGAATTTCTTGTTGATGATGGCAACCTGCGTCATGTCCGACGGCATCAGCGGATAGGGGTTCACCGTCCTGAAGCGAATGGTGTACGGATCGATCACGTCGATCTTGGTGATCTGCTTCGTGTAGGCCGTGAACGGCGACGGGCTGTTCGGCACCTTCGGCACGCGCTCGATCGAGGCCACCACGTCGGCGGCCGTGAACTCGCTGCCGTCGTGGAACTTGACGCCCTTGCGCAGCTTGAATTCCCAGGTCGTGGGGTCGATCGCCTTCCACTCAGTGGCAAGGCTCGGCATCGGCTGCGACTTCTCGTTGCGCTCGATCAGGTAGCCGTAGAGATGCGAGGCCACGTTGTTGTTGGGCGTGAGGTTGTGATAGTGCGGATCGAGCGCCGTGACGTCCGTGCCGAGTCCGATCGTCAGGTTGGCCGCCAGCGCGGTCGCGGCCAGCGCGGAGGACACGAGGCCGGCCAGGAAGGTGCGAAACATGGACATGGATGATGCTCCTGCGCAGAAAACGGGTTGAATCGGTGCAAGGGAAGGTTGAGGCACCGGAATGGACGGATGTGCGGGCCTGCCGCGCGTCGCCACGGCCATCCGCGAAGCATAGCGCAAGGCGTTTCCATTTGTAACGCCGGGGTCTTCGGGCCGGCCACCGTCAACCATGGCATCGCGGCGGGCGTTCTTCTCCCATCAGGGGCATCGTTCCGGCCCTGCCCATGACCTCACAAGCGAAGGAGAAGTCCATGAATGCTCTACGCCGCTCCGCACTGGTTGCTGCGATCGCCCTCGGGGGCGCCGCGCTGTCCCTCCCCGCTTCCGCCGGCGACGTCGCCTGGAGCGTGTCCGTCGGTGGCCCGGGCTTTGCCATCAATGCCGGTCAACCGGCCTTCGGGCCTGCATGGCGCCCCGCCTTTCGTCCCGTCGCGCGGCGCTTCGTGCGACCGGTGGTTTTACGCCCCGTCGGTTTCCGTCCCGCAGGATTCCGTCCGGTCGTCGTCGCGCGGCCGGCCTGGGTCGCGCCCCGGGTTGTCGTCGCGCCGCGGCCGGTGTACTTCGCACCACGTCCCGTGTTCGTACCGGGCGTCGTCGTGGCGCCGCGTCCGTTCGTCACCGTCAACGCGTTTCCCAACGGCGGCTGGGCGTACTGACGTAGCGCAATCCGCAGGGTCCCGGGCGCTGGTTCGCCCGGGAAGCACCGCCTTCCGGCGGTGCTATGCTCCTTCTTTGCGCGCAAGAAGGTGTGCCCATGAACGCTCCTGCCCACCGGGCCGAGGTCGCGCCGGCAACGGCAATTCGCGCCGCCGACCTGCGGTCCATCGACCTGATCCGCACGCTGATCGGCTTCGATACCACCAGCCGTGACTCCAACCTCGCGCTGATCGACTGGATCCGGAACTACCTGGACAGTTTCGGCGTGGCCTCGACGCTGACCTTCGACGACGATCGCCGCAAGGCCAATCTCTTCGCGACCATCCCGGCTCGCGACGGCAATGCCACCACCAACGGCATCGTGCTCTCCGGTCATACTGATGTCGTGCCCCGTGGACGGGCAGCCGTGGGATACCGACCCGTTCACTGTCGTCGAACGTGACGGCAGGCTCTACGGCCGCGGCGTCACCGACATGAAGAGTTTTTCGGCGATCGGGCTTTCGTTCGTGCCCGAATTCGTCAAGCGCGGGCTGAACCAGCC
>JANNNM010000663.1:0-14078 GCA_031398535.1 Betaproteobacteria bacterium
ACGCGGATGGTCATCAGCTGTCCCAGTCCGGGTTGGGCAACTGGGCGAATACCCGGCGCAGGCCCTCGCCCCATTGCGTGTGAACCATCTGGAAATAGGGGTCGGACTCCTGAATCCTGCGTTGCAGCTTGATGTTCAGCGAGTCCACTTCGTACACCAGCAGGTCGATCGGCAGGCCGACGGAGATGTTGCTGCGCATCGTCGAGTCGCACGAGACCAGTGTGCATTTCGTGTCCTCGAGCAGGCCGGTGCTGCGGTTGACGACGCGGTCGATGATCGGCTTGCCGTACTTCGTCTCGCCGATCTGGAAATAGCAGGTGTCCGGCGTGGCCTCGATGAAGTTGCCCTCGCCGTAGACATTGAAGAGGCGCGGCGGCTCGCCGCGGATCTGCCCGCCAATCAGGAAGTTGGCGTTGGAATCGATGTTGTTCTGCGTGAGGAACGGGCCGTCGAAGGTCTTCACCTCGCGCAGCGCATCGCCGATCAGCCGCGCGACGTCGAACATCGACTCGGCGTTCCACAGCGTGCGGCGGTCCTCGCCGGCACGGCTGCGCTGCTCAAGCAGGTTCAGCGCATTCTGCGTGATGGAGAGGTTGCCGGAGGACAACGTGGCAATCACCCGCTCGCCTTCGCGCGCAAAGACCTTCATCTTCGAGAACCGGGCGATCTGGTCGACCCCGGCATTGGTCCGTGAATCGGACGCGAAGATCATTCCGGCGTCCAGCGACATTGCTACGCAATAGGTCATGAGGGTGCAGTGGCCACGTTGTGCGCCGGCGGTGCGCCGGCAGGCGAAGCCACTGATTCTACCGAATCGGTTTCCTGCGCCGCGCTTGACATCAGTGCGAGGGAACCAGGAACCGCCGGCTGATTTCGGCCCCGAGCACGGAAACGCGCTGCAGGAAATCCATCAGGTACTCGTGCAGGCCGTAGCGGATGATGTCGTCGGTGCTGCCGAAATGCAGCCGCGCATGCAGCTCGCCGGCCTGGCGCCGCAGCTCCTCGCTGCGCTCGTCGCACAGCAGCGCCAGCGTGTCGTCGATGAAGTTGAGGCAGCTGTGCAGCGAACGCGGCATGTCATCGCGCAGCACCAGCAGCTCGGCCACCCGCCGCGGCGAGATCACGTCGCTGTAGATCTTGCGGTACGCCTCGAAGCCGGACAGTGACTGCAGCAGGGAGGCCCACTGGTAGTAGTCCACCGCGCCACCCACGTCGGCGGCCGACGGCAGCAGGATGTGGTACTTGGTGTCGAGGATCCGCGCCGTGTTGTCGGCGCGCTCGATATGCGTGCCGAGGCGGATGAAGTGATAGGCCTCGTCGCGCAGCATGGTGCCGAAGGTGACGCCGCGGAACAGGTGCGAGCGCATCTTCACCCAGTCGAGGAACTCCGACACGCCCTGCGCCTGCAGGCTCGCGTAGTCGTAGTTGCGCATCTCGATCCAGGCGCCGTTCAGGTCTTCGTACATCTCCGACGTGATCGCGCCGCGCACGCTGCGCGCCGACTCACGCGCGCTGCGCAGGCAGCTGTAGATACTCGACGGGTTGCCCGCGTCGAGGATCATGAACTTGATCACGTTCTCGGCGGCCAGTACCGGATGATGCTTGTAATAGGAGGTTGCGACGCCGGTGGCGACCAGCGGCACCGCCCACGGCTCGGCCCAGGCCAGCCCGGGTTCCTGCACCTCGTAGGGCAGCAGCGACGTGCGATAGGTGACGTCGAGCAGCCGCGCCGTGTTCTCGGCGCGCTCGATATGCCGGGCCATCCAGAACAGCTCGTTGGCGACACGGGAGAGCATGGCGCTCATAGGAATGCCTCCGCGCTGCGCGCTGCGGCGCAATTCTTGCCTTGGAGCGGTCCGGCGGCGCTCATGGTGCCAGCACCCACGTGTCCTTGGTGCCGCCGCCCTGCGACGAATTCACGACCAGCGATCCTTCTCGCAGCGCCACGCGGGTGAGGCCGCCGGGCACCAGGTCGATATCGGTGCCGGACAGCACGTAGGGTCGCAGGTCGATGTGCCGCGGCGCCAGGCCCGACGCCACGAAGGTCGGACACGTCGAAAGCGCCAGCGTGGGTTGCGCGATGTACTGCTCCGGATGCGCGCGGATGCGGTCGGCGAAGGCCGCGCACTCGGCCGTGGTGGATGCTGGCCCCACGAGCATCCCGTACCCGCCCGCCCCGTGCACCTCCTTCACCACCAGCTTGGCGATGTTGGCCAGCGTGTACTCGAGGTCCTGCGGCTTGTAGAGCATGTACGTCGGCACGTTGTTGAGGACCGGGTCCTCGTCCAAGTAGTACCGGATCATGTCCGGCACGAACGGGTAGATCGACTTGTCGTCGGCCACGCCGGTGCCGATGGCGTTGGCCAGCGTCACGCGCCCGGCCCGGTACGCGGCAAAGAGCCCCGGCACGCCGATCATCGAGTCCTTGCGGAAGGCCAGCGGGTCGAGAAAGTCGTCGTCGACGCGGCGATAGATGACATGGACGCGGCGCGGCCCGCGGGTGGTCCGCATGTACACGGTGTCGTTCTGGACGAAGAGGTCCTGCCCCTCGACCAGCTCGACGCCCATCTGTTGCGCCAGGAATGCGTGTTCGTAGTAGGCCGAGTTGTAGGCGCCGGGCGTCATCACCGCCACGGTCGGATTCTCCTCGCCCTTCGGCCCGACGCCGCGCAGGTTCTCGAGCAGCATGTCCGGGTAGTGCTGCACCGGCCGGATCGAGCGCGTCGAAAAGAGCTCGGGGAAGAGCCGCATCATCATCTTGCGGTTCTCGAGCATGTACGAGACGCCGGAGGGTACGCGGAGGTTGTCCTCCAGCACGTAGTACTCACCGGCCCCGGCCCGCACGATGTCGACACCGGCGATGTGGGCGTAGATCCCGCCCGGGACATCCATCCCCGCCATCTCGCGCCGGTACTGCGCGTTGTTGAGTACACGTTCGGCCGGGATGGTCCCGTCCTTCAGGATCTTCTGATCGTGGTAGACGTCGTTGAGAAAGAGGTTGAGCGCGTGGACGCGTTGCTTCAAGCCGCGTTCGAGGATGGACCACTCGTCCGCCGGGATGATGCGCGGCACCAGGTCGAAGGGGATCAGGCGCTCGGTATCGGCGTTCTCGCCGTAAACGGCGAACGTGATGCCCACGCGATGAAAGGCCAGTTCGGCCTCGTCGCGCTTCTGGGCGATCCGGGCACCGTCCGTGCGTTCGAGCCAGTCGGCAAAGGCGCTGTAATGCGGACGTACCGTGCCGTCGAGGCCGGTCATTTCATCGTATGCAGGTGCGGGCATTCAGGAGGACTCGAATTGACAGGTTTCGTCTAGCAAGCGGCACGCCATCACAATGTTTCCGTTGGTGGCCAAGGACTTAGGGTCGCATGGGAGGGGCATCACTAGTGGCACGCCCTATTTTTCAACACCGAATGCACAATAGTGGTGCGTTTTTGTCCTGGACAGGATTGAAGGGTCATCAAAACGCGGTTTGCCGTCGGTCCGTCGCTATGGTTAAATCGCTACTCCTGTCTGGGTTCGCGGGGCGTTTAGCTCAGCGGTAGAGCACTCCCCTCACACGGGAGGGGTCGCTGGTTCGAACCCAGCAATGCCCACCACACTGAACCAAGGGGTTACGCGCAAGTGTAACCCCTATTTTTTTGTCCGCCGCGCCCCTGCCGCGACGCATGCCGAGGCACCTCAGGAACCGGCGCGCGGCATGCACCGCAACAACGATCACGGCATGTACTGGCCGCCATTCACCTCGATCACCTGCCCCGTCACGTAGCCCGACATCGCGTCGGACGCAAGGTACAGGAATGTGCCAGCGCATTCTTCCGCGCCGCCCAGCCGGTTCATCGGGATCGTGGCCTGCATTGCCTTCAACTGGTCCGCGTTCGAGTACCGGTCATGAAACGGCGTGGTGATCACGCCGGGCGACACCGCGTTGACCCGGATGTTGTCGCCGACCACTTCCTTCGCCCAGCCGCGGGTGACCGTCGACACGAAGCCCTTGGCGCCGGCATAGAGCACCGCCCCGCCGCCACCGCCGTTGCGCGCCGCGATCGACGTCACGTTGATGATGTTGCCGTACTTCTGCTTGCGCATGATGGGCACCACTTCGCGCATGAACAGCGCCACCTGGGTCACGTTGAGGTCGATCACGCGCTGGATGTGCGCGGCCGTGTAGTCCTCGATCCTGATGCGCCCCAGCATGCCGCCCGCGTTGTTGATCAGCACGTCGATGCGGCCGAAGGCGGCCATCGTCTCGGCGACGATGCGCTTCACGTTTTCTTCCTTGGTGACGTCGCCGGCGGCGAGCAGCACCTCGGCGCCGGTGGCCTCCAGTTCCTTCGCCAGCGCCTCCGCGGGCTCCCGGCTTTCGTTGTAGTGAACGACGACGCGACTGCCCGCGGCGGCGAACGCTCGTGCGGCAGCGGCGCCGATACCGGTGGATGCGCCGGTGATCAGCACCGTCTTGCCTTTGAGATCCTCCATCAAGCTTCCTCCATTGTGGTGATGCGACCGATGAAAACGGACCCGCGGCCAGCATGCGGGTCCGGCGCAGTTGCAATGTGCACTGCGTCTACAAACCGAGGGGACGGCAGGCCGTCACGGCTTCATGAATCGCCGCCATGGCGGCGGGCCGCGGGAAGCTGCGGCGGTACGCCAGCGCCACCCGCCGCGTCGGCGCGGGCTTGGTGAACGGCACGGGCACCACCATCCGGCTGTGGTAGCGCGGCGTCAGCGCATCGCGGGGCAACACCGAGATACCGAGGCCGGACGCCACCATGTTGCGGACGGTCTCGAGCGAATTCGTGCGCGGCACGTGCGCGTCGGCGCGATTGAGCTCCGGGCATGACTCCAGCACCTGGTCGCGGAAGCAATGCCCGACATTGAGCAGGATCGTGTGTTCGCCGGCCAGTTCGTCGGGGCTGACGGATTTGCGCTTCGCCCACTTGTGCGTGGACGGCACGACGACCTGGAACGGCTCCTCGTACAGGAACTCGGTGATCACGCCGGACGGGGTGAATGGCAACGCCACGATGGCCGCATCGATGCGTCCGGATTTCAGCGCCTGTTCGAGGTTCTCGGTCAGGTTCTCCTCGATGTCGAGCGGCATCTGCGGCGCGCGGTCGTGCAACGCGGGGATCAGGTCCGGCAGCAGGTAGGGTGCCACCGTATAGATGACGCCCAGCCGCAGCGTGCCGACCAGCTGGTTGCTGCCGGCCTGCGCGATTTCCCGCACCCGCGCCGCCTCCTCCAGCACCCGCTGCGCCTGCTCGACGATGCGCTCGCCCACCGGCGTGATCGTCACCTCGTTCTTGCCGCGCTCGAAGACCTGGATGCCGAGTTCCTCCTCCAGCTTCTGCACCGCCACCGACAGCGCCGGCTGGCTGACGAAGCACTTCTGCGCCGCACGGCCGAAGTTGCGCTCCTGCGCCACCGCCACCAGGTACTTGAGCTCGTTGAGGGTCACGGCAGGCGCGTCTAGCGTCGCTGCGCCAGGAACCGAGCGAAGGCTGCGCCCGTTTCGGGATGCTTGAGGCCGAAGTCGACGGTGGCTTCGAGGTAGCCCAGCTTGCGGCCGCAATCGTAGCGGCGGCCGTCGAAGCGATAGGCGACGACGCGTTCTTCATGCAGCAGGCGTTCGATCCCGTCCGTGAGCTGGATTTCGCCGCCAGCGCCGGGTGGCATCGTGCGCAGGTGATGGAAGATGCGGGCCGACAGCACGTAACGGCCGACCACGGCGAGATTGGACGGCGTGGTGCCCGGCTTCGGCTTTTCCACCATCCGGGTGATTGCGGCCACGCGCGAGGTTGCCGTCGTGGCGGAGGAAGTTTCCACGATGCCCCAGCTGCCGACGTCCTCGGGCGGGACTTCCATGACGCCGATCGTCGACGAGTTCTCGCGCGCCGCGACATCCACCATCTGCTTCATCACCGGCACGTTGGCGTCGATCAGGTCGTCGGCGAGGATGACGGCGAAGGGCTCGTCGCCGACCACCGGCGCGGCGCACAGCACCGCATGGCCGAGGCCCAGCGCCTCCGACTGCCGGATGTAGATGCAGTTGATGCCCGGCGGGGTCGCGGCCTGCACGGCCTCGATCAGCGCGGTCTTGTTGCGCAGCGCCAGTTCGGTTTCGAGTTCGTAGGCCTTGTCGAAGTGATCCTCGATCGCCCGCTTGTTGCGGCCGGTGATGAAGATCATGTCGGTGATGCCGGCGGCGGCAGCCTCTTCCACCGCGTACTGGATCAGCGGCTTGTCGACGATCGGCAGCATTTCCTTCGGGCTGGCCTTGGTGACGGGCAGGAAGCGGCTGCCGAGGCCGGCCACGGGGAATACGGCCTTGGTGATGGGTTTCATGGTGCTTTCGATCCGGCGCGCGCTTGCGCCAACAGTTGCTGGAATTGGGCCTCGTCGAGGATGGCAACCTGCAGGCTTTCGGCCTTCGCGAGCTTGGTGCCGGCGTCGGCGCCGGCCACGACGTAGCTCGTTTTCTTCGACACGCTGCCCGCCACCTTACCCCCTTCCGCCTCGATCAAGGCCTTGGCGTCATCGCGCGACAGCGTGGGCAACGTGCCGGTCAGCACGAACGTGAGTCCGGCGAAGCCGCCTGCTGGCGCGCGCTGCGGCGGTCCTTCCGGCCAGCGCACGCCGGCCGCGCGCAATTGCTCGATGCCCTCGATATTGTGGGGCTCGGCGAAGAAGCGGGCGATCGACGCGGCCAGCACGGGGCCGACATCGTTGACCTGCAGCAGGTCGGCCTCGCTGGCCGCCAACAACGCGTCGAGCGCGCCGAAGTGCGCCGCGAGATCGCGCGCGGACGCTTCGCCGACATGCCGGATGCCGAGTGCAAAGATGAACCGCGCCAGCGTGGTGTCGCGGCTCTTGTCGATGGCGGCCACGATGTTGGCCGCACTCTTCTCGGCCATCCGTTCCAGCGCCGCCAGCTGGGCGAGTCCCAGCTTGTAGAGCCCGGCGGGCGAATGCACGATGCCGGCGTCCACCAGCTGGTCGACGAGCTTGTCGCCCAGACCTTCGATGTCCATCGCCCGGCGGCTCGCGAAGTGCAGCAGCGCCTGCTTGCGTTGTGCTGGACACACGAGGCCGCCGGTGCAACGCGCGATCACTTCCTCCGGCAACCGGACGATGGCCGACCCGCACTCGGGGCAGTGCGTGGGCATCGTGAAGGCGCGCGCATCGGGTGGACGCAAGCTGTCGATCGCGCGGACGATCTGCGGGATCACGTCGCCTGCGCGCCGGACGATCACGGTGTCGCCGATGCGGAGATCGCGGCGGCGGATCTCGTCCTCGTTGTGCAGCGTCACGTTGGTGACGGTGGTGCCGCCGACAAAGACTGGGTCAAGCCGTGCCACGGGCGTGATGGCGCCGGTGCGGCCGACCTGCACGTCAATGGCGAGCAGCCGGGTCGACATCTCCTCCGGCGGAAACTTGTGCGCGACGGCCCAGCGCGGCTCGCGCGTGCGAAAACCGAGTGTGCGCTGCAGATCGAGGCTGTCGACCTTGTAGACGACGCCGTCGATCTCGAAGGGAAGGTCGTTGCGGCGCGCGGCCACGTCGTCATAGAACCGGGCCAGCTCGGCGGCGCCATGCGCAACGCGGCGGTCGGCGTTGACGGGCAGGCCGAACGCCGCCAGCGCTTCGAGCAGCGCACTGTGCGTGGCGGGAAGCGAGAAGCCCTCGTGATCGCCGATGCCGTACGCGAAGAACGCCAGGGGACGCTCGGCCGTGATCGCGGGGTCGAGCTGGCGCACGGCACCGGCGGCCGTGTTGCGCGGGTTGACGAAGAGCTTGCCGCCGCTGGCGGCCTGCCGTTCGTTGAGGCGCGCGAAATCCGCGCGCGTCATGTAGACCTCGCCGCGCACTTCGAGCACCGGCGGCGCCTTGCCCTTCAACGTGGCGGGGATCGCCGCGATCGTCCGGATATTGGCCGTGACGTCCTCGCCCGTCTCGCCATCGCCGCGCGTGGCGGCGACGGTGAGCACGCCCCGCTCGTAGCGCAGGCTGACGGCCAGCCCGTCGAACTTCAATTCCGCCATGTAGGCCATGGACGGCGCGTCGTCGGGTAGCTTCAGTTCGCGGCGAATCCGCGCATCGAAGTCGACGGCGCCGGCCGCCGTCGTGTCGGTCTCGGTGCGGATCGATAGCATCGGCACGCGGTGGACGACGGGCGCGAAGGATGCCGCACGCGCGCCTCCGACCGCCTGCGTCGGCGACTCGGGGGTCTGCAGCGCGGGGTGCCGGGCTTCGAGCGCCTGCAACTCGCGGAACAGCGCGTCGTAGGCCGCGTCGCTGATCGCGGGGTTGTCCTGCTCGTAATAGCGGCGGTTGTGCCCGGCAATCTCGTCGCGCAATGCCTGCGCCCGCGCCACGGCGGCGGCCGGGACGGCATTACCGCCCGTCATCGCCGCCGGGCCGCCCCAAGGCGATGGCCCCCTGGGGGGAGAGGCGCGCAGCGCCTTTCGGGGGGACGTCAAACCGCTTTTCCATCAGGCCCCGAACAACGCCAGGGCGCGCGGACTTCCCGGCTCGATGCCTGAATCGACGAGGGCCTCGCCTGCGGCATCAACCTGCTTGCGGATGGCGGCAAGCGACGCGTCGTCAAGGGGCCGCCGGTTGTCGTCGACGAGCTCGGCCGCCAGCGTGTGGGCCATGCGCTTGGCGGCCAGCTTCATCTGGTCGAACGCGCGCGCCGGATCGGGGACCCGCGGCACGTCCAGCACCAGCACGACACCGTTGGTGGCGGAGACCCGCAGCGTATCGACGGTGAACGGTTCGTTGCGGACGTTCTGCAGCGTGTAGAGCACGTGCCCCGTGTCGGCATCGACCCATTCGAAACGCCCGCCGGTGGCGAGGCGGAAGCCCGCGGCCTCGGCCACGCCGCGGAGCTTGGTGCCGGGGATGCCGTTGGCGTCGCCCTTCAGCACCGTCAGGCCGATCTGCACATCGACGTCGGCGCACAGGCGGTCCAGCGTCTCGGCGCGATCGGTTTCCGCGCCTACATCCGGTACCGACATCGCGGCCGGAAGCAGGGGTGCGAGTTCGCCCAGCACGCGCACGAACGTGTCGAGTTGCGGCCGGCTGGCGGCGCCGTTGCGATCGGCGAGCAGCAGGCAGGCGGCAAGCTCGACGAACTCGCCGCGCGTATCGGAGGCCAGGCCCTGCCACGGGCCATCGGCCATCGCGCGGCCGAACCAGCGCAGGCGCTTGCCCATCCGCGCGTGCAGGCCGGCCGCCAGGGCGCCCACGGCCACCGGTCGCGCGGGCTGCAGCGTGACGATGCATTCGATGTCGGGATCGGGCTGGCGGACGGCCCCGCCCCCCGCACCCATCGGCGTGGCAACGGCGGGCGCGGCGGTGAATGCGGACTCGACCGGACCGCGCGCGACGATGTCCATCGGCGGCGGCCAGTCGTCCTCATGCTGCGCGGGTTCGGGCGGCCGGTACGCGGGGACCGCGCCGGCCGGAAGGCTTGCCGCTTCCGCCGTGGCGATAGCGTCCCGGCCGTCGTCATCGCCATTGGCACCACGCAGCGTGGGTTCGACGCGCGACACCGGTTGATCCTCGACGGCCGGAGCAGTCGTGTCGGCCCGCCGGAAGGCCGAATCGATGCCCTTGCGGACGCGGCGCTCCTGCCACCAATTGTAGATGATGACGCCGACGACCAGAACGATGCCGGCGACGATAAGGCCCAACTGCAGCGGACTCATCGCCATTCAGGTCGCCTGTGGAGAGGGATTGACCATGGATGGACGAGAAGTATAGCGCGACCGTGGAAGGCGGCCGTGTTCACGTGGGCCGGGCCTCGGGGCTTCAGGCCGCGGTCTCGGCCAGCGACAGCGCCTCGGCGATGTCCACGGCGACGACGCGTGACGTGCCTGGATCCGGCATCGTGATGCCGACCAGCTGATGGGCCATCTCCATCGTGATCTTGTTGTGCGAGATGAAGAGAAACTGGGTCTCTCGGGCCATCTCCTTCACCATGTTGCAGAAGCGCTCGGTGTTGGGGTCGTCGAGGGGCGCGTCCACTTCGTCCAGCAGGCAGAACGGCGCCGGGTTCAGTTCGAACAGCGCGAACACGAGGGAAATGGCGGTGAGGGCCTTCTCGCCGCCTGACAGCAGGTGGATCGACGTGTTGCGCTTGCCGGGGGGCTGCGCCACGACCTGCACGCCGGCGTCGAGGATCTCCTCGCCGGTCAGCACCAGCCGCGCCTGGCCGCCGCCGAAGAGCGCCGGGAAGAGGCGCGAGAAATTGGCGTTCACCGTGTCGAACGTTTGCTGCAGCATGTCGCGCGATTCGCGGTCGATCTGGCGGATCGCGGTTTCGAGCGTGGCCATCGCCTCCGCGAGGTCGGCGGCCTGCGCGTCGAGGTAATCCTTGCGGGTACGGGATTCGGTCAGTTCGTCCAGCGCCGCCAGGTTGACCGCGCCCAATCCGGCGATGGCGCTCGTCAGCCGTTCGATCTCCGCGGGCAATGTGCGCGCGGGCCCCCAGGCCTTCAGCGCCTCGGGCAGCGCGTCCACATCCGCCTGGGCTTCGGTCAGTTGTTCGGTGAACTGGATGCACGCGAGGTCCGCGGCCTGTTCCTTCAACTGCATCTCGAGGATCTTGGCGCGCGCGGGTTCGACCTTCTGTTCCGCCGCCATGCGCGCCTCATCCGCAGCACGCAAGGCCACCGCCAGCGCTTCCTGGTGGTCGCGCGCCGCGGCCAGCGCCTGTTCGGCCGCCCCGCGCGCCGCCAGTTGCTGCTGCAACGATGCCTCGACCGGCGTCCAGTCGATGGCCGCGCGTTCGGTCGTGAGCTGGGTCAATTGCGTCCGATGCGCTCGGTCCTGCTCGACCAGCTGGGCGTGACGGCGCTCGAGTTCCGCGATACGCTCGCGCGCGCTGCGCTCGGCAAAGCCGGCTTCCTGGGCCGCGCGTTCGGCCACCCGGACGCGTTCACGGCCCCGCGCCAACGCCACTTCCGCCTCGTTGCGCGCGGTGCGCTCGACATCGCGGCGCGCGAATTCATCGTGCAGCTTTGACTGCAGGTTGGCGATCTCGGCCGTCATGCCGTCGCGGGCCGTGCCTTCCTGCGCCTCGAGGGCCACCACTTCGGCGGTCTCGGCGGCGATCTGTTCGCGCCGCGTCTGCGCGGCGGCCACGGACTGCTGCAACTGCAGCAGTTCGAGCTCGAGGTCATGCACGCGGCGCTGCTGCGAGCCGACGGCAAGGCCCTCGGCGTGATAGGTCTGCTGGGCCTCGCGCAGTTCGATCTCGACGGCGTCGCGTTGCGCGCGCGCGGCAGCGGCGGCTTCGCGCGCGCCGACCAGGGCTGCGGTGAGTTCGGACAGTTCACGCTGCCGTGCCAGCACGCCATGCAGGTCGCCGTCGGGCGCGAAGAACGTGATGCCCTGCGCCGAGACAAGATGGCCACCCGGCGTGACATAGGTCTCGCCGGCGGCCAGCGCATCGCGCCCGGCCAGCGCCTGGTCGAGATCCGGCATGCAGCGCACGCCGTGCAGGCCATCGGCGACGAGGCGGCCGACGGCATCGCTCTTGCATTGCACCTTGGCCAGCAGCGTGTCGGTCGCGGCGTGCGGCGCATGCCGCGCCGACGTCGGCGCGTAAGCGGCCACGCGGCGCGGCGGCGCGGCGGTGCCGACCCATGCCGACGCAGCATCGAGCTGCGCCAGTTCGATCGCATTGAGGCGTTCGCGCAGCACCGCTTCCAGAGCGTCTTCCCAGCCGGTGTCCACATCGAGGACCTGCCACAGGCGGCGGGCCTTGGTCAGGCCATGCGTGGACAGCCAGCCGTCGATATCCTGGCCGTGCCCGATCTTGTCCTGCAGCGCCGACAGTGCCTGCGCGCGGGCATCGAGGTCGCCCAGGCGCCGGCTGTCGCGATCCCAGGCATCGGCACTGGCGCGCTGCGCCACCTGCAGCGCTTCGACCGACTGCTGCAACGTAGCCAATGCCTGCTGCTTGCCGGCGAGGTCCTGGTTTTCCTGCGCCAGCTGGTCGGTGAGCTCGACCACGGGATCGATCGCCGGCACCGGCATGCCGGCCAGTTCCTGGGCCAGCCGTTCGCGGCGATGCTGCAGGCGCTGCAGCGACGCGTTGGCGCCATCGCGGCGGGTCTCGACCACCCGCACGCCCTGTTCGATCAACGCAATGCCCTGCTGCAACTCGGCCAGCGCGGCAGCCACGGCGGCGACCCGGGCTTCGAGCGGCTTGACGGCATCGACGGCCGCCTGCTCCTCGACTTTCGCCGCTTCGCGTTGCGTCGTGGCGCTTTCGAGCTGCGCCTGCGCCGTGGCGCGGTCGGTGGCCAGCGTCGCGTCCTCGCTGGTCAGCGCGCCCAGGGCCTCCGTCAGCTGCACCACCTGCAGCGCAATCCGGGATTCGGATTCGCGCGCGAAGCCCAGTTGTTGTTCAAGTCGCGTGACTTCGGCGTTGGCGGCGTAGAACGCGCCCTGCTTCTCGTGCAGCGCGTCGCCGGCCGTGTAGTGCTCGGCGCGCAGGCCTTCGCGACGGGCCTCGGCCGTCCGCAGTTCCGCCTGCACCGCCTCGAAGGCCAACTGCAGCGCGGTGACGTCGGCCGTGTGGCGATCCTTCGCCCGCACCGCCTCCTGCTGCTTCGCATACCACATGAGGTGCTGCGATTGCTTCAGCCGGGCTTCGAAGTCGCGGTACTGCGTGGCGACCTCGGCCTGCCCTTCGAGGCGCGTCAGCTGGTTGCCGAGCTCGGTCCGGATATCCTCGACGCGCGACAGGTTCTCGCGGGTATCGGCCAGGCGGCCTTCGGTTTCGCGGCGGCGTTCCTTGTACTTGGAGACACCCGCGGCTTCCTCGAGGAAGATCCGCAGTTCCTCGGGCTTGGCTTCGATCACGCGCGAGATCATGCCCTGTTCGATGATCGCGTAGGCGCGCGGCCCGAGACCGGTGCCGAGAAAGAGATCGTGGATGTCCCGGCGTCGCACCGGGATGTTGTTGATGTAGTACGTCGAGTCGCCGTCGCGCGTCAGCACGCGCTTGATCGAGATCTCCGCGTACTGGCCCCACTGGCCGCCGATGCGACCTGCGGAATTGTCGAAATGCAGTTCAACCGATGCGCGGCCCACGGGCTTGCGATCGCCCGCGCCATTGAAGATGACGTCCTGCATCGACTCGCCGCGCAACGCCGAGGCCTTCGACTCGCCCAGCACCCAGCGCACCGCATCGATCACATTGGATTTGCCGCAGCCGTTGGGGCCGACGATGCCCACCAGCTGTCCCGGTGTGGCGATGGACGTGGGATCGACAAACGACTTGAAGCCGGCAAGCTTGATTTCTTTGAGGCGCAAGGGATGGGTCGCGGGCAGTTGGACGGCTAATGCAACGGCGACGGCAGGCGAATGACCTTGCGGACGCAGCGGCGGGGAATGGCCGCCGCACAGTGTGGCGGCCGTCCCGAATTATAGCGGATTGGCCACCGGTCGCCGGACGGGGAATCAGCGGGCGGCGAGCGCCACGACGCGTGGCGGGAGACGGCCTTCCTCGACCGCATGGCAGGCCACCTCGGCGCCGCCGGCGGGCCGGAGGACCGGGTTTTCCTCACGGCATCGTTCGTTCGCCCAGGGGCAGCGCGGATGAAAGGTGCAGCCGGTCGGCGGGTCGAGCGGATTGGGGACTTCGCCGGCCACGGCGGTGCGCGATGCGCCGGTCATCTCGAGGTCGGGCACCGCGTCGAGCAGCATGCGCGTGTAGGGATGCCGCGGCGCGCCGAAGAGTTCGCGCGTGGGGGCCAACTCCACGATGCGTCCCAGGTACATCACGCCCACGCGGTCCGCGATGTGATGCACGACGGCAAGATTGTGCGAGATGAAGAGATACGTGAGACCGAGGCGGCGCTGCAACTCGCGCATCAGGTTCAGCACCTGCGCCTGCACCGAGACATCCAGTGCGGAGGTCGGTTCGTCGCAGACGAGAAAGGACGGATTGGTCGACAGCGCGCGCGCGATCGAGATCCGCTGCCGCTGTCCGCCGGAAAACTGGTGCGGGTACTTGGTGCCGTCGGCGGCGGCGAGTCCCACCTGCTCCAGCAAGG
>JANNNM010000700.1:0-6667 GCA_031398535.1 Betaproteobacteria bacterium
GAGAACAAGGCGTCGATGCGGGCACCGCTTGCCTCGATCGTGGTCTCGTCGCGAGCCAGCGCGCTGGCCAACGCCCACGCCACCGCCACGGCCGGCGGCAGCCGCGCATCGATCCGGTCCGTCGCGGCATGCTCGGCGTGCCGCAGTTCCGGCGCCAGGAACGCATCGATGAACAGCGTCGCCTCGGCCTCGGCGTCGGCGGCAGGTGCAACCTGCAACGCGCTGCGCATCCGTTCCAGTTCGTGCCGCGGCGCCGCCAGCATCCGGTCGTAGTCCACCACCACCAGCGGCCGACCCCTCGCGTAGTGGAGCGCACAGACGAGATGCGTCAGCCACAGCCAGCCGCTGCGCCTGACATCGAGGCCGTCGCGCGCCGTCAGCGAGGCCACTACCGACTGCGGGTGGCGGACGGCCACGACGTAGTGGTCGGCCACGCGGGCGTGCGCGAACTGCCGCTGCCAGAAAGGAAGCAACCGCGGCATCCGCGGATCCTTGCACCCATAGGCGCCGGTGGGGGCAAGGCGCGCGTCGAGGAACGCCGCCGCGACAGCGGCCTGCGCCGCGAAGGCAGGCAGCGTCCAATCGACATCGTCGAGCAGCGCGACACTCTTCCAGTCCGCGCCGCATGCATCGAGCAGGGCATCGTCGATCTGCACGAGGTCCAGGTCCTCGAAGAAGCCGCGCGCGTTCATCCGGACGTCGGCGGACATGAGCCGCGGGCCGAGGTCGATGCGGAGCGCCTGCAACGCGCGCGCGACGACACTGGTGCCGGCGCGGTGCATGCCGGCGACGATGTGGATGCGGCGCGGCGCGGCCGCGGGATCAGCCGGGGCCATCGCCTTCTCCGGTCACGAGTGTTGCGTCCACGACGAAGTCGACATAGCCCGATTGCTTGCGCGACGCGTCGGTGGCCACCCGGAACGCGACGGCATCGACGAGGCGATGCAGGTAGGTGTCCGTGCCGCCGACTTCGCCCATGAGTCCCGTGTTGAGAAAGTACATGCCGGGGAAGAGATTGCACGTGAAGTCGAAACGCACAGTCACGCGGGTGCCGGCCTCGAATTCGCCGTCCAGCACGCCGGCATCGGGACAGGTGCCACCGCCCAGCTCCACGCCCGTCGTCGTCTTGATCATCATGCCGAAGCGCACGCGGCGCGCCGTCGCCTCGAAATCCACCGTGTAGCGCACGGCATAGCGATCGCCGCGCACCAGCACGTTGACGTCGCGCCCGTCGGGCGTGGTGATGCGGGGCACGCCGATGCGGGCGCCGTGCGTCGCATACTCCACCACGCTGGCCGAACGCAGCCCCGGGTCGAGCGTGGCGACGCCGGCGGTCGTGGACGCCGCATCCCGTCCATCCGGATCGGCCGCGGCGTCGGCACCTGCGTCCTGTGCCGGCGCCGACCCGCCGCCGCGCAGCCGGTGCCGCAACCTCGCCGCCGCATCCGGCGTGGCATAGAGCAAGCGCTGGTACTCGGGGACGACGCGATTCGGCGCATCCTCGAGCAGTACCTCACCGCCATCCAGCAGCATCGCGGTATCGCACAGTTCGAGGATCTGCTGCGGCGAGTGGCTGACGAACAGGATCGCCGCACCATCGTCGCGGATCTTCTCGATGCGGGCAAAGCACTTCCGCTGGAAAGCCTCGTCACCCACGGCCAGCGCCTCGTCGACGATCAGGATGCGCGGCGACACCGCGGTGGCCACGGCAAACGCGAGGCGCAGCTGCATCCCGCTCGAATACGTCTTGACCGGGCGGTCGACGAACTCGCCGATGTCGGCGAAGGCCAGGATGTCCGGCAGCAGCTCGCGCATCTCGGCCTGGGTCAGGCCAAGGATTGCGCCATTGAGAAAAACATTCTCCCGGCCGCTGAATTCCGGATCGAAGCCGCTGCCGAGTTCGAGCAGCGCGGAGACACGGCCGGGGGCATCGACCTCGCCGGACGTGGGCGACAGCGTGCCCGCGACCAGCTGCAGCAACGTGGACTTGCCGGAGCCGTTGCGACCGACGATTCCCAGCACGCGGCCGGGGGCCAGCGTGAAACTGACGTCGCGCAGCGCCCAGAACTCGCGGAAGAACTGCCTCCGCCCGCGCCATAGCGTCTGCTTCAGGCGATCGGCCGGCCGCTCGTAGATCTCGAAGCGCTTCGACAGGGACGAAACGCGCAGGGCAGGAGAAACCATCGGGGACCGGTTGCGTGGGTGCGGCGGGGCCCGGCACATAGGACCGCGTCGCCGGCGTGCCGCAGGATTATAGTCGTCCGCTCGGACGCTGACGGGCCGCCATCGCCCTGCCGGCCTACCCTGTATCCGCTAGAAGCATGGCGGCAGGGACACGGTAAAATAAAGCGCCGTAGATGACCGTGGCGTCCGCACGGCGCCGACCCCGAGGGCGCCCTTCTGCCGGTTCGGCAGCACCCCGCTCGACACGGAACCGTTCCTGCCAATGCCGCACGCCCGTCCCCGACCGACCTTCCGCGCATGATGCGGCCCGCCCACCTCCGTGCCGGCTTCCGCGTGCTGCGCCGCCACCTGCGTTTTGCCGGCGGCAATCCGCGCAAGCTGTTGTGGGTGGTGCGCCGTGCGGTCAGCCTGGCGCGCGAAGGCGCCATCGGTGGGGTCCTCGAGCGCCATGTCGCGGAGGATGGTCACTACGCCGATTACGTGCAGTGGTGCGCCACCTACGAACCCTCGCCGGAAAGCCATGCAGCACGGCTCCGTGCGCTGCCGCAGCGACCGCGGGTATCGATCCTGCTGCCCGTCTGGAACCCGCCGGTGCCGTTCCTCGCCGCCGCGCTCGCGTCGGTACAGGCCCAGTGCTACGGGGACTGGGAACTGTGCGTCGTCGACGACGCGTCGACGGATCCCGCTGTGCACGCGTGTCTCGACGAGGCAGCGACGGATCCGCGCATCCGCGTGATCCGCCGCACGGCCAATGGCGGTATTGCGGCGGCGACCAACGATGCCTTGGCGGTCGCCACGGGCATGTATTGCGCGCTGCTGGACCACGACGACACGCTGGCGCCGGACGCCTTGCTGACCATCGTGGAAGCGATCATCCGCGCCCCGGACGCCGCCATGCTGTTCTGCGATGAGGACAAGCTCGACGCGAACGGCCGGCGCACTTTACCGTTCTTCAAGCCCGCATGGGATGACGAATGGATCCGCACGACGAACTGCGTGCTGCATTTCATGGTGGTACGCACCGATGTTCTGCGCATGCTGGGCGGCCTTGCCACCGGCGTGGACGGCGCGCAGGACTGGGACCTGGTGCTGCGCATCGCCGAGCACGCGGGACGCGGGCGCATCGTGCGCATCCCGCGCGTGCTGTATCACTGGCGCGAGCTCCCCGGGTCCACCGCGGCGGCCGGTTTCGAAAAACCGCAGCTTGCCGCCGCGCAGCGCCGCGTGCTGGCCGACAGCATTGCCCGCCGCGGCGACGGCGGCGAAGCCATCGCCGGGACGATGGGCTGGCGCATCGTGTATCCGGTGCCAGAACCGGCTCCTCTGGTGTCGATCGTGATCCCGACGCGCGATCGCGTTGCGCTGCTGCGCGCGTGCATCGATTCGATCCGCGCGCGAACCGACTACTCCGCCTACGAATTCGTCATCGTCGACAACGATTCGCGCGATCCGGAGGCCTGCGCCTACCTCGCCGCGCTGGCGGCCCAAGGCTCCGCGCGCGTGGTGTCGTGGCCGCATCCGTTCAACTATGCGGCGCAGTGCAACCTGGGTGTGCGCGAGGCGCGCGGCACGGTGATCGCGCTGATGAACAACGATATCGAAGCTACCGACGGCGGCTGGTTGCGCGAACTGGTCAGCCTGGCCGTGCGGCCGCAGACGGGGCTGGCCGGGGCCACGCTCTACTATCCGGACGGCACGCTGCAGCACGCGGGCGTCATCCTCGGCCTCAATGGCGTGGGCGACCGGCCGTGGATCGGCACGCGGCGTGGTTTCGGTGGCCCCTACGGCCGCGCGCGCGCCGTCCGTGAGGTCAGCGCGATGATCACCGCCTGCGCGGTCGTCATGCGCGATCGCTATCTGCAGGTCGGTGGCATGGACGAATCACTGGCCGTGTCCTGCAACGACCTCGACCTTTGCCTGCGTCTCACGGCCGCCGGGTGGCACCACGTGGTGTCGCCGCATGCGGAACTGGTGCACCACGAGTCGGCGTCGCGCGGCTACGCGGACGACCCGGCCAATGCCAGGCTGTCGACCGACGAGGAAGCCCGCTTCGCAACCGTGTGGGCGCGCGCGCTTGCCGACGACCCGCTCTACAACCCCAACCTGTCGCTGCATGGCCCGGCCTACGGCCTGGCGCGGCCCCCGCGAACGGCATCGGCATGAGTACGCAGGCGCGCCACGCGGTCGGACCGTCCGCGCTCTTTGGCAGCGTGCTCGAGAATGGCAGCCTGCTGTGGCAATTCTCGCGCCGCGAGATTGCCGGACGCTACCGCGGCTCGCTGATCGGCTTCGGCTGGGCGGTGATCAATCCACTGCTGCTGCTCGCGATCTACACGTTCGTGTTCAGCATCGTGTTCCAGATCCGCTGGGACGGCCCGGTGACCGACCGCACCGGCTTCGCACTGGTGGTGTACGCCGGGATGATCGTGCATGGCTTCTTCGCCGAATGCATCACCCGCGCGCCCACGCTGGTGGTGGACCATCGCAATCTCGTGAAGAAGGTGGTGTTTCCGCTGCAGGTGCTGCCCTGGACAGTCCTGCTGGTGGCGGCGTTCCACTTTGCGATCGGCGTATTGATCCTCGTCACCGCCACGCTGTTGAAGACCGGCGCGATCCCGGCCAGCATCGTCAGCCTGCCGGTGATCATCGCGCCGCTCGCGTTACTGGCGCTCGGGTGCGTCTACGGGTTTGCGGCGCTGGGCGTCTACCTGCGCGACCTGTCGCAGGTCGTCGGCTTCATTGCGTTGACGCTGCTGTTCCTGAGTCCGGTGTTCTACCCGGCATCAGCCGTGCCCGAGGCATGGCGCTTCGTCATTGCCTTCAATCCGATTGCGACGTTCATCGAGATGACGCGGGGCGCGCTGCTCTTCGGCACCTGGCCTGCGCCGGGCCCGCTGCTGGCGATGTGGGCGCTGGGTATCGCGGCGGCCTCGATCGGTTTCTACGGCTTCCAGCGCTCGCGCAAGGGCTTCGCCGATGTGCTGTGAGACGCGGCGTTGACGCCCATGCCCACGATTCCCGGAGGTGGTGCGCCGCCATCGCGACACGACGCCGGAAAGTCCGCCTCGATGCGCGCCGCGACCCTGCCGGCAGCGCTGGTCTCGTCCGAATCCGCCTATCTGGCGTTCGTGCTGTTCCTGCTGTCGGCGGACCTGCTGTTCTTCAAGTTCGCAGGCGTCAAGATCAAGTACGGCTACTTCGCGGTGATCGGGCTGTGGGCGTTCGCGCCACGCCCGATGCTCGCCGCACTGCAGGCGGCGATGGCCGGCATTCCCCGGTGGTCCGCACTGATAATGCTGCCGCTGGCCGTGTCGGTGGCCACATCCACCAGCGTGCGCGAATCGCTCATGTGGTGTGCGTGGCTGGCGTTCGACATGTTCACGATCGCCACCGTGTATGCATTCCTGGTGGCTCGCCGCTTCCCGGTGGGGGCGGTGCAGGCATCCGTTGCGGGCGCGGTGGCCCTGATCGCCATCTTCGGACTGATCCAGTTCATCGCGATCTATGGCTTCTCGCAGGTGATCTTCTCGCCGCAGCGGCATTTCGACACGTGGCGGATCAACGGGCTGGCCGGCTGGCCGCACTTCCTCAACATCTTTTCGTTCCTGCTGCTGCCGATGCTGCTGATCCGCGAACGGATGTCGTGGCCGGTGCGGATCGCCGTCGTGCTGCTGCTGATGGTCCTGGTGCATTCGACGGCCAAGACGGGCTGGGTACTGT
This sequence comes from Betaproteobacteria bacterium, assembly GCA_031398535.1. Taxonomy (GTDB): domain Bacteria; phylum Pseudomonadota; class Gammaproteobacteria; order Burkholderiales; family Casimicrobiaceae; genus VBCG01. The sequence goes on from JANNNM010000700.1 coordinate 5,905, forward strand.
TCGTGGCGCTCGGCATCATGATCTTTGCATTGCGCCGCGCGCTCTTCGTTCGCCACTATGCATGGTTCCTGGTGCCGGTCACCGCACTGGTGCTGCTCATTCCAACACCCTCGATGACGCCCGGCGAAATCGTGCCCAGCGCCTCGGAAAAGGTGGCCCGATTTGCGGCCGACCTCGATATCACGGACAAGACGACGTCGGGCACGGATCGGGTGCTGATCAACCAGCTGGGTCTTGCGGTCTGGGACCGGCATCCATGGTTCGGCGTCGGTCCGCGGGCCTACGACGAGTATGTGTTCAGCCGCTTCGATGCCGAACTGCCCGGCATCAGCAAGATGGACGCGTTTGGAGGCGTCATCGCCAAGAACGAAAACATCTGGATCGAGATGCTCGCCGAGAACGGACTGCTGTTCACGCTGGGTTTCGTCGCGTTGCTGCTGCGCGCGCTGTGGGTACCGCGGTGGTCGTTCGCCAATCCGCTGCAGCTCGGCGCGTGGATGGCGCTGGTGCTGTACTTCGGCATCAGCGGGCAGGTGTCGCAGAACGGATTGCTGACGCTGGCCTATGCGGTCTTCGGCATCTATTTCTACGCCCGCGGCATGGGCACGCAGACCGGGCCCGCCACGCGCATTCGCAGCGGCGACGCCGAGACTCGCCCGTGACCCGCATCCTCGGCCTCTCGGCGTTCTATCACGACAGCGCAGCGGCGCTGATCGAGGATGGGCGCATCGTGGCCGCCGCGCAGGAGGAGCGCTGCAGCCGC
>JANNNM010000713.1:0-5307 GCA_031398535.1 Betaproteobacteria bacterium
GAACGGTCGTGTCCGTGGGGGCGTGCGCGGCAAGCGTAGAATCCCCGCACCGCCGATGCCCTTCAACGTCCCGATTGCCCTGACCTGGCTGCGGATCGTCCTGATCCCGGTGTTCGTGGCCGTCTATTACCTGCCCGACACGTGGCTGTCGCCGGTGGCCAAGAACTGGACCGCGATGTCGATCTTCGCGGTCGCGGCCATCACCGACTGGCTCGACGGCTACCTGGCACGCCGGTGGGGCGAAACCAGCGCGTTCGGTGCCTTCCTCGATCCGGTGGCTGACAAGCTGATGGTGGCGGCGGCGCTGATCCTGCTGGTGCAGCTGGGTCGCGCCGAGGCGTACCTGGCGGCGATCATCATCGGCCGCGAAATCGCCATCTCGGCGTTGCGCGAATGGATGGCGCAGCTCGGCAAGACCAAGAACGTGGCGGTGGCCTTCATCGGCAAGGTGAAGACGGCGGCCCAGATGACCGCCATCATCGCGCTGCTGTTGTGGGAGCCGGTCATTCCCGGGGTTTCGACGCCGGTGCTCGGCACCATCGCGCTCTGGGTAGCCGCCATCCTTACGCTGTGGTCGATGTTCCACTACCTGCGCCTGGCCGCGCCTGCGTTTCGCGGGGACGGCACCACCGGGCCACGGTCCACGGTGACCGGCCGCAAGCCCTGAGCCGCCTCGGTTCGCGATGCAAACCGGTGCGGACGCACCGTGACGGTGCTGCAGGCACGAGTACCCGGTGCACGTAAGACAAGCTAAATTGCTGATTTCAAAAGGGTCCGGCTAGGACCTGCCATTGGCATCGCCCTTGCTAGTATTCAAGCTAGTATACAAACGGGCGCCTGCTCCTTGCCATGACCGTTGTCCCGCCTTTGACCCTGTCCGCGCTGCACGCCGACTATCGCCGTGGTGCCTTGCGCCCGACCGATGTCGTCGAGCACTGGCTGGCGCGGCCCGATGCGCAACGGGCGGCGCCGGTCTGGATCGCGACGATACCCCCCGACCTGTTGCGGGCCCGGGCGCAGGTGCTGGATGCGGTGCTGGCGGCTGACCGGGAAGCGGCCTTGCGCCAGCCGCTGTTCGGCGCGCTCTATGCCGTCAAGGACAACATCGACGCGGCAGGCCTGCCCACGACGGCGGCATGTCCGGCCTTTACCTATGCACCCGCAGTGTCGGCCGCTGTTGTCGATGCGCTGGATGCGGCGGGCGCCATCCTGGTCGGCAAGACCAACCTCGACCAGTTCGCCACGGGTTTGGTCGGCACGCGCTCGCCGTACGGCCCCGTCCCCAATGCGTTCGACCCGGCTTACGTGTCCGGCGGCTCGAGTTCAGGCTCGGCCGTCGCGGTGGCGCTTGGCCTTGTGCAGTTCGCGCTGGGCACCGACACTGCCGGATCGGGGCGGGTGCCGGCGGGACTGAACAACATCGTCGGCTGGAAGCCCACGCGCGAAGCGATCTCGACGCGCGGCGTCGTGCCGGCGTGCCGCTCGCTCGATTGCGTATCCATCTTTGCGCTGACGGTGGCCGACGCCGCGCGCGTGTTTGCCGTCGCCAGCAAGACGGGTTCGCCGGTGGAATTGCGGGCGAGCGCGGGAGGCTTCCCGCCGCTGGGCGGGCCCTTCGCGCTGGCCGTGCCGCAGCCGGCGCAGCGCGAGTTCTACGGCGATGCCGACAGTGCCGCGCTGTTCGACACCGGCATCGCGCAACTCGAAGCGCTCGGCGCCTCCACGCAGGACTTCGACTACGCCCCCTGGCGCGACGTCGCGGCGATGCTCTACGAAGGCGCGCACGTTGCGGAACGGCATTCGGGCATCCGCGCATTCTTCGATGCGCACGCCGACCAGTTCGACCCGACGGTGCGCGGCATTGTGGCCGGTGGCTTGCGGTTCTCCGCCACCGATGCGTTCGATGCCGCGGCGCACCTGGCATCGATGAAGCGCGAGTTGGCCACGCTGTGGGATCGCGTCGACGTGATGGCGGTGCCCACGGTGCCGACGACGTGGACCATTGCCGACGTGCTGGCCGATCCGGTCGAGCTCAACCGGCGGATGGGCTACTACACCAATTTCGTGAACCTGCTCGATCTCGCTGCCATTGCGGTGCCGGTGGGCTTCCGTGCCGACGGCATGCCGATGGGGATCACGCTGATCGGACCCGCCGGCAGTGATTGGCGGTTGGCGGAACTTGCGCAACGGATGCAGGTGGCGCGTGGGTTGCCTCTGGGCGCCTTGGATGCGCCGCTTCCGCCAGCTGAGCGGCTGGCGGCCCCTGCGGATGTCGCGCATGTGGCCGTCGTCGGCGCGCATCTGACCGGACTGCCGCTCAATCGCGAGTTGACGTCGCGCGGGGCCCGCCTGGTGCGCAAGGCGCGCACCGCGCCGCGCTATCGGCTCTATGCCTTGCCGGGCACGACCCCGCCCAAGCCGGGCATGGTGCGCAATGCCGATGCCGGCGGGCAGGCCATCGAGGTCGAGGTGTGGGCGTTGCCGATGGCCGCCTACGGGTCCTTCGTTGCCGGCATCCCCGCGCCACTGTCGATCGGCACGATCGAGCTCGACGATGGCCCGCCGGTCCAGGGTTTCCTCTGCGAAGCCGTCGCCACGGCCGGCGCCGAGGACATCTCCCACTTCGGCGGCTGGCGGCGCTATCTCGCGTCGAAGGTCGCGCCATGAACGCCCCATCCGCATTCCACGATGCCCCCGGCCTGTGCCGCGGGCCATGCATCCGTTTCGTTCATCCCCCCTGGAGACCCGCATGAGCCATCACGACGACAGCACGAAAGCTTCTTCCCCCGCCGCAGCTCCGCGGGCCGCGACCGCCGCGTCGAAAGTCGATCCCGGCCGGCGCCGCGTGCTGGGCGCTGCGGCCGCGGGTACCGCAGCCGTGTTCCTCGGCAGCGCGCCAGGCATCGTCCGCGCCCAGGCCACGCCGAAGATCCGCGTCGGCTACTGGCCCGTCGCCGCCGGCCTGCCGTTCTTCGCCGCGATCGAGAAGGGCTACTTCAAGGAAGCGGGGCTCGACGTCGAGCCGCTCAAGTTCGCCGGCGCACAGCAGGTGATGGAGGCGATGCTGTCGGGCCGCTCCGATGGAAGTTCGAACGGAACCGGCTCGGCCAACCTCGCGATCGGCGAGATCGCGCAGCCGGGACTCTTCAAGATCTTCTGCACCAATCCCAGCAACGCGAAGTACGTGCTGGACGAATTCATCGTGCCGAAGGACGCCCCTGGCAAGACGATCGCCGACCTCAAAGGCAAGCGCATCGCATCGGGCCCGGGGATCCAGAACGTGACGCTGTGCAAGACGATGCTCGAACGTGCAGGTGCGACCGGCACCACGGTGCTCGAACTGCCGATCGGCCAGCATGTGGCGTCGATTGCCGCCGGCCAGGTGGACGCGTGCTACACGCTCGAACCCACGGGCACGATCGGCCGCCTGAACGGCACCACACGTGTGCTGGAAGCGGGTGTGGTCGCGAAGTACATCCTCGGTGACCCGTTGGCGCCGTGGCACGGCGGCTCGGCCAGCCTCACTTCCGAGTTCATCAAGAAGTATCCGGACGCCGCGAAGAAGTACATGGCGGCCTACATGCGCGGCGTCGAGCTGGTGCGCAACAAGCCCGACGAAGCACGGCCGTTCATGAAGGGCTACACCGCCATCGAAGGGGCGCTGGCCAACGAAGTGCCGCTGGCCTCGTACATGTTCTACAACGAGTTCAAGCCCGCCGACGTCGCGTATTTCCAGAAGTTCTTCGACCTCTTCACCGAGAAAGGCATCTTCGACAAGAAAGTCGTCGTGGCCGATCTCATCTACAAGGGCTGACGATGAGCGACTCCGCCACGCCGGGCGCGGGCGTCCCCTGGACCGCACCAACGGGGACCGCGCCCCCCGCCGTCAAGAAGCCGTCGGTCTGGCTCAAGTTCCTGCCGGTCATGGGGCCCTTGCTCCTCTTCGTGGTTTGGGACGTGGCGGTACGCAGCGGCTTCATCAAGGCCATCCTGCTGCCGCTGCCGCTCGACGCGATCTATGCGCTGGTCTCGGGGCTGATGGGCGGGCCGCTGCTGACCGATTTCCTGGTGACGGTGTCGCGCACGCTGCAGGCGTTCCTGATCGCCGCGGTGATCGGCGTGCCGCTCGGCGTGGTGCTGGGAAGCAACGAGCGCGCGTATCGCAGCGTGGAGTTCCTGATCGATTTCTTCCGCTCGACGCCATCGTCGGCGCTGATTCCGCTGTTCCTGCTGATCTTCGGCGTGTCGGACATCAACAAGGTGGCCATCGCCGCGTTCGGCGCCTTCCTCATCGTGATCTTCAACAGTGCCTATGGCGTGATCAACGCGCGGAAGCAGCGCGTGATGGCGGCCAAGGTGATGGGCGCTTCGCGCTGGCAGATCTTCAAGGACGTGCTGATCTGGGAAAGCCTGCAGCCGACCTTCGTGGGCCTGCGCGGCGCCGTGTCGATGGCGCTGGTGATCGTGATCGTCGCGGAGATGTTCATCGGGTCCGACAACGGCCTCGGCCACCGGATCATCAACGCGCAGCAGGTGCTGAACGTCAAGAGCATGTACGCGGCCATCCTCGCCGCCGGCGTGCTGGGCTATGCGCTCAACGTGCTCTTCCTGTTCGCCGAGCGGCGGATCGTCCACTGGAGCGGACGTTGACCACCCCCACGCTCGTTAACCTCGCTGCCCCCATGGGGGGCGCAATTCGCCCTCGGGGCGGCCCTTCGGACTCATAAGCATGCGACCCACCAATGTCCCTGTCGTCGCCGACGTTCCGGTCCCCGCCTTCAAGCCCGGCCCGCCGGGCACCGAGATCACGATCCGCGGCCTCACGAAGTACTTTGCCGGCTGGCCGCTGTACGAGAACTTCAACCTCGACATCCCGAAGCACAAGATCGTGTCGGTCTTCGGCCCCAACGGCTGCGGCAAGTCGACGCTGATCAACATGATCGCGGGCCTCGTGCCCATCGATGGCGGGGAGATCCTGTTCGACGGCAAGACGCTGGCCGAGACCAAGATCGGCTACGTGTTCCAGAACTACCGCGAGGCGATGTTCCCGTGGAAACGCACGATCGACAACATCGCGTATCCCTTGCAGCTCGAGGGCAAGTCGAAGGCGGAGGTGGACCGGCGCATGGCGGAGCTGGTCGCATCCTTCGACGTGAAGTTCGACCTGAACCGGTATCCTTACGAATTGTCGGGGGGGCAGCAGCAGACGGCGTCGATCATGCGCGCGCTGGCGCCCAATCCCGAGGTGCTGTTCCTCGACGAGCCGTTCTCGGCGCTGGATTTCGAGATGACGCTCTTCATCCGCGA
>JANNNM010000761.1:0-3544 GCA_031398535.1 Betaproteobacteria bacterium
CACGCCATCGCGCTCGACACCGAAGTTGGCGCGGAAGCAACCGCCGCCATCCATCATCTTCTTCGAGGTGTCGTAGAGGTTGGGTGAGCCCGGATGCTTCAACTCCGGCGTGCCGTAGCACGGCCACGGCAGGCCGAAGTAGTCGCCGTCACACGGGCCGCCCCGCGCGCGCAGCGTCTTCACGTCGAAGGTGTTCATGTTCTTCATGTGCAGCTTCAGGCGCTCCGGCGATTGCCCGGAGTACCCGATGGTCCACGTGCCGCGATTGATTTCCTTGAGGATCGACTCGGGCGTGGGTTCGTCCCAACCGCCCTTGTCCTTGATCATCTCGTAGTTCTTGGTCAGTTCTTTGTCGAAGCCGAACTTCTTGGCGAAGGCCACCATCAGCGTGTGGTCGGGCTTCGACTCGAACAGCGGCTCGATGATTTTCTCGCGCCACTGGAGCGAACGGTTGGACGCCGTGCACGAACCCGAGGTCTCGAACTGCGTGGCCGCCGGCAGCAGGTACACGCCGTCCTTGCGCACCATCGCGCACATCGCGGCCGTGGCCGACGGATACGGATCGATGACCACCATCAGGTCGAGCTTCTTCATCGCCTCGAGCATGTCGGTGCCGCGCGTCTGGCTGTTCGGCGCATGGCCCCAGTACACCATCGCGCGCAGGTTCGGTCCCTGGTCGATGACGTCGTTGGGGTACATCACGCCGTCGATCCACCTCGAGACCGTCATGCCGGGCTTCTCCATCTGGCCTTCGGCGTACTGCTTCTTGATCCATTCGTAGTCGACACCCCACACCTGCGCCCAGTACTTCCACGAACCGGTAGCGAGACCGTAGTAGCCAGGCAGCGAATCCGGGTTGGGGCCGACGTCGGTAGCGCCCTGCACGTTGTCGTGGCCGCGGAAGATGTTGGCACCGCCGCCGGACACACCGATGTTGCCGAGCGCCAGTTGCAGGATGCACGACGCGCGGACGATGGCGTTGCCGATCGTGTGCTGCGTCTGGCCCATGCACCACACGATCGTGGACGGCTTGTTCTTCGCCATCATCTCGGCGATCTTGAACACCTGGGCTTCCGGGACGCCGCAGACTTCCTCGACCTTGTCGGGGGTCCACTTGGCCAACACGTCTTCCTTGACCTTTTCCATGCCGTAGACGCGGTCGTTGATGTACTGCTTGTCTTCCCAGCCGTTCTTGAAGATGTGATACAGCATGCCGAACAGGAACGGAATGTCCGTGCCCGAGCGGATCCGCACAAATTCGTCCGCCTTGGCCGCCGTGCGCGTGAAGCGCGGGTCCACCACGATCATCTTCGCGCCGGTTTCCTTCGCGTGCAGCATGTGCAGCATCGACACCGGGTGCGCTTCGGCCGCGTTGCTGCCGATGTACATCGCGCACTTGGTGTTCTGCATGTCGTTGTACGAATTGGTCATTGCACCGTAGCCCCAGGTGTTGGCAACACCTGCGACCGTGGTGGAGTGACAGATGCGCGCCTGGTGATCGGTGTTGTTGGTGCCCCAGAAGGACACGAACTTGCGCATCAGGTAGGCCTGCTCGTTGTTGTGTTTGGAGCTGCCCACCCAGAACACGGCGTCAGGGCCGGCTTCCTTGCGCAACGCGAGCAGCTTGTCGCCCACTTCGTTCAGCGCCTGCTCCCACGAGAGCCGCTGCCACTTGCCGTTGACGAGCTTCATCGGCGTCTTGAGGCGATGCTCGCCGTGGCCGTGCTCGCGCACCGACGCGCCTTTGGCGCAATGTGCGCCCAGGTTGATCGGTGATTCGAAGACCGGTTCCTGGCGCGTCCACACGCCGTTTTCGACGGTGGCATCCACCGCGCAGCCGACCGAGCAATGCGTGCAGATCGTGCGCGCCTTGACGACGTTGGTGGCCGCGCCATCCTTCTGCGCCGCGGCGGGCCCGATCATGCCGTAGGGCAACTGGCTGGCGAAGGCGCCGGCACCGGCGGCAACACCCGAACGCTTGAGGAACGTGCGCCGGTCCATCGTGGGCTGGCGGGTACCGGCGGTTCGCTTGAGGCGCGGCCCGGCAACGCGGGCGGCATCGGATTTGCGCGTGAGCAGCATGGCGTTGTCTCCTAGATCCGTGTCGTGGCGTAGGAGTCGCGCACGTGTTCGGTTTCGCGGTAGCCCTGGCCCTCGACTGCAACCTCGACTGGTGCCGTCGTGGCTACCGGCGCCACCATCGATTGCGTGGCCACGGCAGCGGCACCCGCGCCGCCGACACCGACGGCCAGCAGGAAGCGACGACGTTTCAGATCAGGGGAACGGGCAATGGGGGCGACCGATGCGGATGCATTGGGCTGCGGCGACTTGCTCATGCGAACCTCCGAAGTGAAGCCAGACCTGCGTGACGTTGTGGTGGTGTGGATGCCGCACCAGCGCGGGGCATCAACCCATGGCGAGCGAGTCACGTTCGACCGCCAGATACAAAGTTCCGAATTCTGCAACGCGGGCGTAGTAATTAGCAATCGAACATTGTTCTATTGCGGTGCAGCAAATGAAAACCCAAGGCTCCATATGGGCTGCGAAGAAGTCGTGCTGCGTGGCGGTGGGGGACGGCGGGCGGGGTCCGCGACCGGTAATGAGAATGCGCATCGTTTCAAACACTGCGGCCAGGTGATCCTCGAGCACCGTCACGCCGGGTTCGCGGGCCAGGCCAAGACGCGCCAGCGTAGTCCGCAGGTCGGCCAGCGGCTTCTCCATCATGAAGCCGGCTATCCAGTGCGAGCCGTGCGGATTGACCGCGCATTTGCCGACGCCGACGAAGAGATCCGTGTATTCCTGCATCGCGGCGTCGGCGTCCATCGCGCCGCTGGCCATCACCAGCCGGTTCCACGCGGCGGCCAGCGGATCGTCGCCCTCCTCCGGCCAGTGGTCGGCCATCGCGATGGCCTCGAGCAGCAATGCGTCGGGCGGCGCGGCGAAGAGCCGCGACAGCAGCGCATAAAGCCCGGCCCGCGCCTCGTCCTCGGGCGCGATTGGCCAGGCCATGGCCACGGTGGCGCTTTGTGGGCTCGGCGCGTCAGAGGTCACGGATGTCGACACTGTTCTCGTTCGTGATGAGGTCGACCACGCGGCAGTCGGCGCACATCTTGAGGCGGTCGAGCGCGCCGGGGCCGGCGAACATCGAATGGCCAGCCAGCTTGCCCAGCATCGTCTCGATCATCTTCTCGGTGCCGACCGGCTTGCCGCACTTGATGCAGGCGAAGAGCTTCGCCTCGTTGAGCAGGCGCGGTGCCTTGGCTTCCAACAACAACGAAAGCCGCGGCTGCAATGTGATCGCGTGTTCAGGGCAGGTGGATGCGCAGATGCCGCACTGGACGCACTTGGTCTCGATGAAGCGCACCTGCGGCGCCTCGACGTTGTCGAGGATCGCGGCCTCGGGGCAGGCCCCCACGCAGGCAAGGCACATCGTGCACGTGTCCTTGTTGATCGTGATGGTGCCGAAAGGCGCGCCTACGGGCAACGCAATCATGGTCTGCGGCGTGGGCGCGTGCAGCGCGAGATGCTCGATGGCCAGCATTGC
>JANNNM010000807.1:0-12180 GCA_031398535.1 Betaproteobacteria bacterium
GGTCACCGCCGCCAGGACCAGCGACACGACGACAAAGGTGCAGATGGAGACTGCAGTCAATACGCTGTCCATCGTCAGTTCATAGAGGGGTGACATGTAGAAGTACCGCGCAAGCACGGTGCTGAGCACGATCGCCAGGACGGCCGGACCGAAACCACCCAGCCAGCCGGCGATGGCGACGGCAAGGAAGAAGGTGGGGAACGGCAAATAGGCGAGAAGGTAAGGATCGATCGCGTGCCGGATACCCCATGCAATCGCGACGCACAGGACCGCGATGGCGTAGCTTTTCATGGGTTCCATGAATGGCGCGCGAACAGCTTCACCGGCAGCGGGTTGTTGCACCTTGTCGGAACGCTGCTGGCCGTCGGATTGTTCGTCGAGCCACAGGGCGACGAAGAATGCGAGCAGCGCAGGTATGCCGAAGGCCACAGCGGCGAGCGTTGCGAGAAAGAGCAGGTCGGCCGCGGTGGTGGTGAGATTGAGGCTCGCGAACACGACCACGACCGTCAGGACGGCCAGTACTGCGGCCACCCAGCGAAGCCCCCGAACCACCGGATTGGTGACCTGTGCAACCACGATTCACCCCTGTCGATTTGCGGGACCGGAGCCGGAATATAGGCTCGAATGGTGGAGCGTGCAAAGACCGCGGCGTTCAGGCGGACTGCACCGCAAGCACCCGCGACTGCATCAGCAAATGCTGCCAGAAGACGCCCGCGATGGGCGAGAGCTGCTTGCCCTTCTGATGGACGGCATGCCAGTTGGATTTGATGGGGAAGCCGGCAACGGGCACGATGGCCACGCCGTCGGCGGCCGCGTGGCCCTGCAGCGCATGCCGCGAGATCACCGCGATGCCGAGGTTGCCGGCCACGGCCTCGCGGACGGCCTCGTTGCTGCCCAGTTCGAGGCGCAGGTCCGGCCTGAACTTGTGGCGCCGGAAGTGCGCATCCACCGCCATCCGCGTGCCGGAGCCCTGCTCGCGCAGGATGAAGCGCTGGCCGGTCAATTGGCGCAAGTCGACGCGCCGCCGGCGAGCCAGCGGGTGGGCGAGGGCGGCAATCATGACCAGCGGATTGGGCATGAAGACGTGGTCCTCGATGGGGATGTCGGTGGGCGGCATCGACATGATGTACAGGTCGTCGAGATTGTTGCGCAGCCGGTTGACGACGCCGTCACGGTTCTGTACCTCAAGCGCGATCTCGATTTCCGGATACGCGGCGCACAAGGTGCCTAGCAGGCGAGGGACGAAGTATTGCGCGGTGCTGACGACGGCCACCCGGAGCTTGCCGCGCCGCAATCCCTTCATCGCCGCGATGGTCTGCTCGAGTGTTGCCCATTCGTCGACCATCAATCGGGCGGTGCCGGCCAGCACCCGCCCGGCGTCGGTCAGGTGAACGCGTTTGCCGATCAGTTCATACAGCGGCAGGCCCAGCGCGTCGGACATGTCGCGCAACTGCATCGACGCCGTCGGCTGCGTGACATGACGCGCGCGCGCGGCCGCCGTGACGCTGCCGGTATCGGCCAGGGCCAGGAACAGTTGCATCTGCCGGAAGGTGACGTTCATAGATAAAAATCGATGGATTACTCGCTAATTATCGATTTTACATGATTCATTGATTTCCCTAGCATCGGGGCAACCGGAGAACCCCATGCAGAACCTGCTCGACCCCGCAATCCTCTTCTTCGTCTTCGGCGTGCTTGCCGGCGCGCTCAAGTCCAACCTCGAAGTGCCGCCGGCCATCGCCAAGTTCCTGTCGCTGTACCTGCTGATGTCGCTGGGCCTCAAAGGGGGCTTCGCGCTCGCGCAATCGGGCCTGAACGCATCGGTGGCCGTGACCTTGGCGGCCGCCATGCTGCTGGCGTTCATCGTGCCGGCGCTGGGCTACCAGCTGTTGAAGAACCGGGTGTCGAAGTTCGATGCGGCGGCGGTGGCGGCCTCCTATGGTTCGGTCAGCGCCGTCACGTTCGTCACGGCGATGCAATACCTCGAGTCGAACCAGATGGTGGTGGGGGGCCACATGGCGGTGGCGCTGGTGGTGATGGAGTCGCCCGCCATCATCATGGCCGTGCTGCTGGCCAACGCGCTGCGCCATGCGCAAGGGGCAGGCACCGTCATCGTGTCCGCAGGCGGGGCAGCCACGGCCACCCTTGGCGCGACGCCGACGGGGTTGTCGCTGCGCCGGATCCTCCGCGAGTCGTTCACCGACGGCGCGCATCTGCTGCTGCTCGGCGCCATGGCCGTGGGTTACTTGAGCGGCGAAGCAGGCAAGGCGACGATGCAGCCTTTTTCCGGCGACCTCTTCAAGGGCATGCTGGCCTTCTTCCTGCTGGACATGGGGCTGATGGTGGCGCGCAATTTCGGCTCCGTGCGGGGGCGCTCGCCGGTGTTGCTCGCCTATGCGGCACTCGGCCCTCTGGTGCATGCGGGCATCGCGTTGGCGCTGGCGGTGGTGCTGCGGCTGCCGGCCGCCGATGCCGCGATGCTGATGGTGCTTGCCGCCAGCGCGTCCTACATCGTCGTGCCTGCGGTGTTGCGCTACGCCATCCCGGAAGCCAATCCGTCGCTGTACTTCGGGCTGGCGCTCGGCATCACGTTTCCGTTGAACATTTTGGTGGGGATTCCGCTGTACACGTTGCTGGCCCGGCAGTTCGTTGCGTGAACGCCGTCCATGCGCCGAAGCAGCGGAAGGCGAAGCGAGTCGGCGTGGATGCGATAAGATCGTGCTGGTTTCCCTCGTAGCGGCGAGGCACCCCAGGGGCATGGCGCGATGACAACGCAGGCGGAGTTGAAGAAGGTCTTGGCGCGGGACGGCCTGCCGGGGCTGGTTGCCGCCCTGAACGCCGATGTGCCCTACCGGTTCACCGGCATATTCGTGCGCGATGGCACGGAGCTGCGCAATGTCGCGCTGTTCGACAAGACGACGAAATCGCCTCCACTGTGGGAACCGTTCCCGCTTGTCGACTCGTTCTGCAGCCTCATCCTCGAGACCGGTGCGCCGCTGGTTGTCGCCCACGCGGAGAAGGACCAGCGGACCGATGTCCGCGAGCACCGGGCCACGGCCATCGTCCAGTCCTACTGTGGCATCCCGGTCTTCGATGCCGACAGCGATGTGATCGGCACGCTGTGCCACTTCGACTTCGCGCCCATCACGGGCCAGGTCGACCTTGAACAGTTGCTGCAGGCGCCCCCGCTGATGGCGCCATACCTGTCCGGTCCGGATTAGGATTCGTCCCGCTTTCACCGCCGCAATCGGCGCGGCACCAGCCCGGCCCAGGGCGATCAAGGCAGGCACTTCGCCAATTGCAGGTATCGTTGTCGGATGACGCCTCCGCCCTTGTCTGAAACTGCAGCCGACTTTGCAACGCCGGACCGCGGCGCCGTGCCGGGCACCGCTCCCGCGATCAACCTTGCGGCACCCTTGCAGTTCGTCATCAACGCCGGGTCGGGAAGCGGGGACACCGAATCCCGCCGTGCCGCGATCGAAGCCGCGCTGCGCGCGGCAGGCAGGCGGGGACACCTGCGCCTCGCCAGCCCCGAGCAGATCGTGGCGGCGGCGCGCGTGGCGGCCGACGAAGCGCGGGATGTCGGCTCCGCCGTCGTGGCGGTGGGGGGCGATGGAACCATCAATGCCGTAGCGCAGGCCGCGCACAGCACGGGTTGTGCGATGGGGGTGGTGCCGCAGGGCACGTTCAATTTCTTCGCGCGCATGCATGGCATTCCGCAGGATCCGGGTGACGCGACCGCGGTGTTGCTGAGTTCGCAACCGGCGCCGGTGCAGGTCGGCATGGTCAACGACCGGGTGTTCCTGGTGAATGCCAGCATCGGCCTCTACCCGGAGTTGCTGGAGGACCGCGAATCGTTCAAGGCGCGATTCGGCCGGAACCGGCTGGTGGCATTCGGGTCGATGCTGGCCACGCTGCTGACCAACACGCGGCAACTGCGCATCCGGATCGAGCTCGACGGCGTTTCGCGGGACGTGCGTACCCGGACGCTCTTCGTCGGCAACAACCGGTTGCAGCTGGAGAAGCTCGGGTTGACGGACGAGCGAACGCACGACGATGGCTACATCACCGCGGTGATGCTGCGGCCGATCGGGGCGCTGGCCATGCTGGGCCTGGTGGCGCGCGGCGCCGCCGGCAACCTGGGCGAGGCCGACGCGATCGAGAGCTTCCGCTTTCAAAGCATGACCATCCTGCCCCGGCGCGCCAGCTTGAGGCGGCAACTGAAAGTAGCCTTCGATGGCGAAGTGGCGCACCTGAAGCTGCCGCTGGAGTTTCGCGTGGCGACCACGCCGCTCTACCTGCTGAAGCCCGCCAACGTGGACCCGGCTGCGGCGTGAGCGTGGTGTTGCACCTGTCGGATCCGCACTTCGGGACCGAGCAGGCACCGGTGCTCGAGGCCCTGGTGGGATTGGCGCGGCAACAGCAGCCCGATCTCGTCGTGATGTCGGGCGACATCACGCAGCGGGCTCGTTCGGCACAGTTCGACGCTGCGCGTCGTTTGATCGACCAGATCGCGGCACCGAGCGTGGTCATCCCCGGCAACCATGACATTCCGCTCTTCAATCTTGGCGCGCGACTGTTCCGTCCCTATGCGGGATTCCATGCAGCCTTTGGCGATGCGCTGGAGCCGGTCCATCGTTCTGGCCAGCTTCTGGTGATCGGCGTGAACACGACGCGCTGGTATCGCCACAAGAACGGTGAAGTTTCTTTCGACCAGATCGAGCGCGTGTCGGCCACGCTGGCGCGTGCGTCCCCAGCGCAACTGCGCATCGTGGTCGTGCACCAGCCGGCGGCCGTCCTGCGCGAGAAGGATGCGCATGACCTGTTGCGTGGGCACGATCAGGCGTTGCGCCGATGGGCGGAGGCCGGTGCCGACCTGGTGCTGGGCGGGCACATTCACCTACCGTACGTGGTGGCGGTGCCCGATGTCACACGCGCCCTGTGGGTGGTGCAGGCCGGAACTGCAGTGTCTTCACGCGTTCGTGCAGGTACGCAGAACTCGGTCAACGTGGTTCGATGGGGTCAGGACACTGCGGGGGGAGCGTGCGTGATCGAGCAATGGGATTTCGCGGAGGAATCGCGTGGTTTCCTGCTTGCCGCCTCGACGCCTGTCCGTCCAAGCCGCTGAGCATTCGCGCTAGCAGGGCGGGTCATGGCGGCGGCAATGTCACAGACAGCAACTGTGACGGGATTTCAGGGTCGTCGGCGTCGGTCACCATCGTCACCACCACCATCCCGTCGACGCCCTCCGCCGCAATTCCTTCCACCTTGAAGCCGGGCGCCAGCGGCCACATGCATTGCAGATTTCCGGCGGCGTCGATCACGCCGATTGCCGCACCAAGCAGCGCGCCATCCGCATAACTGTCGTCGGTTTGTTCGGCGACTGCGCTGAACATCCAGCCACCGCCCGGAAGCGGCGCGCCATCGGTGAAGCACAGCGGCGTGCCCTCGATCGTGCCAAGGTCGTAGGGCCGGAATGATGCGCCCGGGATCGGGTCGTCGGTCTCTCCGCGCATCCACGGCAGCACGTCGGCCAATGCAAGGTGGATGCTGCCGTTGGATCCCCCGCCCTGGTTGCCTCGCTGCAGCAACAGGAGTTCGTCGCCAATCACCATCGACCCTTCGATGTTGAGTTCGGTCAACTGGTCGCGCAACGGTCCATAGAGGGGCTTGAGGTCAAGTCGACGGACGCTCCCCTCCAGGCGGCCGTCTGCTGCAAGGGGCATCAACATCCCGGCATGTCGGTTGGCGCGCGAGCCCGAGCCCAGTGCAAGCAACGCACCCGACGGAAGTCCGGGCATGGCCGGAAGATGCGCCAGCGATTCGAGGTCCGCCTTCCGGGCCTTGCGCTTCTTCGTGCTGGCCGGCAAGTCGCCTTCCAGCAGGCGGATCATGCGTCCCGGGGAATGTGGAGCAGGCTCGTCGAATACCGCGAGATGATGCTCGTCGTCGGCGATGACATAGATCCGTCCCTGCGTGCGAACCAGGCCGCTGGCCGCACTGAGAAAGGACAGGCCACGCGGATGCGCACCTTCCTCGATGCGCAAAGCGCCAAGCTGCAACGGAGTGATCATGGGTTTCGCTGATGGTGGGTCCGCCCCGGCCGCCGGTGGCGTCGAACCGATCCGGACGCCGGCCGAATGCGGTGTCGAACCTCCCATGCAATACTACGTCCCGATCCCGACCATTGCCTGTATTCGCAACGAAAGAAGCCGCCTTGCCCCCTCTGCGTGCACTGACAGCCTGCGCCGCGATGCTGATGGCGAGCGCGTCCCATGCCTCGACCGTGGCCGTGATCGAGTACTACAACGCCAGCCAGGATCACTACTTCATCAGTTCGCTGCCGGCGGACATCACGGCGCTGGACTCGGGTGCGATCAAGGGCTGGGTACGCACGGGCAAATTCTTCGGCGCCTATCCGCTGGCCACCACCGGGTCGAGTCCGGTGTGCCGCTTCTACATCCCGCCCGCGCTGGGCGATTCGCACTTCTACTCGGCGTCGCCTGCGGAGTGCGCGCAGACGGCCAGCACGTATCCCACGTTTGTCGAGGAATCGACGGCGGTGATGTACGTGGACCTGCCGAACACGACGACGGGCGTGTGCCCTGCCGGCGATACGCCGGTCTACCGTGTGTGGGACAACCGCGCGGACAGCAACCATCGGTACACCACCGACCTCAGCGTGCGCGCGCAGATGGTGGCACAGGGCTGGGTTGCGGAAGGCTACGGTCCCAACCAGGTGATCATGTGCGCGCCGCCGGTGCCGCCGCCCGCTGCGGTGCCCCCGCCGTGCAAGGGCAACAACCCGCACGTCGCGGTGCCGGGCGCGCCGCATGGCATGTATGTGTGGAACCCGAATCACCGTTCCGCGGCGTACCAGGCGGCGCTGGCCAACGACGTGATCGGCAAGGACCCCACGCTGTGCGGCGCCAGCCTCGTCATCGACTGGTCGGACGTGGAGACGGCGAAGGGCGTGTTCGACTGGAGCGCGGTGACGGCCGCCGCGTTGCCGTACACCAGCGCGGGGCTGACCGTGAACCTGCTCTTCGCGGATGCCACCGAAGGCCCGGTGAACTCGGTGACGCCGGCGTGGGTGACCACGGCGATCAACCTGGGCGGCATGGGCGTGCCCACCGTGTCATGCACGGGCCAGCCGACAATGCCGGTCTACTTCCATCCGAACTATGAAGCGGCTTGGGAGCAATTCATCGCGGCCGCGATCCACCAGTTCAGCTACGCCAACTCGCCCCTGGCGGCCAGCGTGGGCTACATGCGCTTCGGCACCGCGGGCGGCGCGGAAGCGCTGCCACCACCGGGCTACAACGACGGTGGCCCCTGCCAGGCGCTGTGGGCCGCCGCCGGGTTCTCGACCAACGCGTGGAACCTGCACGAAGCCAACATCATCAACGCGATGGGCCGGGAGCCCACCGACAAACAGATCATGGTGTCGCTGCCCTATATCAGCGGCGGGCCTGACGTCTACGCGGTCTCCAACCTCGGCGCGCAGGTCGCAGCGGCGCGCAACGTCGGGTTCTCGTTCGAGAATCTCGGCGTCAGCAACGTCGCGCTGCCGACGTCCACGCCGGCCGCATGCAATCCGCAGGCGCAGATCATCAACCTGCACTGGTGCCAGGCCTATGCCGCGTATGTGGGCAAGGTCCCGCTGGCGCAGCAGCCGATCACGGCCACGACGAACACGACGGTCGCGACCATGGACATCGGCAAGCTGCTGCAATATGCGCGGGCCAACCGCATCCAGATCTTCGAGCTGTACCCGGAGGAATGGCTGCAGGCCAGCTCGCCGACGTCGCCGGGTTTCGACCCGGCGAAGCAGGCCGCGTATCAGGCCGCATTGCAGGCCGCCGCACTGGTGCTGGGCGCGACGAACGGGCGGTAGGTTGCACGCGTCGCGTAACGCAGTCGCGCGGAATCCTGCGCAAACGCGCACGCGATGCGCGTTACACTCGTCCGATGGATACGAACAACGCGGAGTGGGAGGCGCAGATCGCGGCGCTGTGGTCGGACATCGACAGGCACGCGCCGGAAGCCTTCGTGGCACAGGTCGATGCCTTGGCAGCGACGTTGCCGGCAGGCAACGCGATCGCGCTGTTCGAGCGCGGCGCGGCACGCGATTCAACGGGCCAGCCCGATCCGGCGGTCACGCTTTATCGCGCGGCGTTGGCGGCAGGGTTGAGCGGCCCGCGCCGCCGTCGCGCCACGATCCAGATGGCAAGTTCGTTGCGAAACCTGGGCCGCGCCGACATTGCCGTGTCGATGCTGCGTGCCGAACTCGATACCGGTTCTGACGAACTCGACGGCGCGGTGCGCGCGTTCCTTGCGCTGGCGCTGGTGGATACCGGGCAGGAGCGGGAAGCCGTCGCCATCAGCCTGACGGCGCTGTCGCACTACCTGCCCAGGTACAACCGCTCGCTGGCGCGGTATGCGCGGGCGTTGGTGGATCCTGACCTGCAGGATTGATCGGCGGGCGTGAAGGCGAACCTGCGCGGCTGAAGCCTCGCCTACAAACGAGTCGTCGGGTGGCGGCGCCGCTGTGACCACACGACGAGGCCCAGCACAATCCACGCCGGCAATGTAAACCACGCCTTGTCGGGTTGCGTGTTGCGCACCTCGATGCCCAGCAGGCGGTTGGTGTTGCCCACGTCGAGTCGCGCCTTCTCGGCCGGACTGTCGACGCCGATGTCGACGATCTCGAGTTTGCCGTCCTTCGGTTGCGTGGTCAGTCCGGCACGCGACAACCGGCCCTCGGTGGAACCCTTGGTCACGGGCACGATGAACGTGCGCTCCTCGCGCGTGCTGCCGGTCTTCGTTTTCTCTTCCACCTCGATGCGCAGGCGCATGTTGTCGCCGGGCTGCAACGCATCGATCGCCGGTTGCATCTGCGCCACCGGCGCCACGGAGTACGGCGCAAAGAACCAGTCGCGGTAGATGTCGGGCCGGAACAGCGTGAACGCGACGAACAGCAGCGCAATGGTTTCCCACACGCGGCTCTTCACCAGGAAATGTTGCTGGGTTGCCGCGGCAAAGCTGAAGCACGCGATGATGGAGATGAAGACGACCCAGACGAAGTGCAACGGTGAGCCGATGTCGATCATCAGCAGCTCGGTGTTGAAGACAAACACAAACGGCAGGATGGCCGTGCGCATTTCGTAGATGAAGCCCTGGACACCGGTCTTCAGCGGATCGGCGCCGGAAAGGCCGGCTGCGGCATAGGCTGCCAGGGCCACGGGTGGCGTGGCGTCGGCCATGATCCCGAAATAGAACACGAAGAGATGCACGGCGATCAGCGGTATCTCCTGTCCGTGCGATGCGGCCAGCGAGACGATCACCGGTGCCAGCAGCGTGGCTACGACGATGTAGTTGGCGGTGGTGGGCAGGCCCATGCCGAGGATCAGCGACAGCAGGGCGGTGAGCAGCAGCACGCCCATCAGCGAGCCCATCGACAGTTCCTCGACCACGCCCGCCAGCACCTGGCCGATGCCGGTCAGGCTGACCGTGCCGACGATGATGCCGGCCGTGGCGGTGGCGATCGCGATGCCGATCATGTTGCGGCCGCCAAGCTCAAGGCTCTTGTAGAGATCGTTGAAGCCGCGCCGCACAGTACCGGCAGGGGGATGCTTGCGGAAGTACGCCAGCAGCGGCCGTTGCGTGACCAGCATCATCGCCATGAACGTGCAGGCGTAAAAAGCGGCCAGGCCCGGCGACTGCTCCAGCACCATCAGGCACCACACGAGGACAAAGAGGGGCAGGATGTAGAAGAGCCCGGCCAGCACGGTGGGCTTGGTCTCCGGCAGTTCGTTCATCGTCTCCGGGTTGATTTCGGCGTCGGGTTCCCCGGGGTAGCGCGTCGACAGCGCGATGGTGCCGACATACACGGCCAGCAGCAGCGCGCCGACCACCAGCGACGACGCTTCGCCGAACACGGCGGGAATCCACTCGGTCAGGCGCAGCGAGCACCAGATGATGACGATGGTGCCGGCGATGGTGAAGCCCCATCCCATCAATCGTTCCTTCAGCGGCGACGGCCGGCGCGGCAGGCCGCGCATCCCGGCCTTCAGCGCCTCGAGGTGAACGATGTAGAACAGCGACAGGTACGCCAGGATGGCCGGCAGGAACGCATGCTTGATGATCTCGGTGTACGGAATGTTCACGTACTCGACCATCAGGAACGCGGCCGCGCCCATCACCGGCGGCATGATCTGGCCGTTGGACGAGGAGGCCACTTCGATGGCGCCGGCCTTGACCGGCGAATAGCCGACGCGCTTCATCAGCATGATCGTGACGTTGCCACCCGTCAGCACGTTGGCAACGGAGGACCCGGAAATCATCCCGTTGAGGCCCGATGACAGCACGGACGCCTTGGCCGGGCCGCCGCGCATGTGGCCCATCAGCGCGAAGGCCACGCGAGTCAGGTAGTTGCCTGCGCCCGCTTGGTCGAGCATCGCGCCGAACAGCACGTAGAGAAAGACAAAGCTGGTCGACACGCCCAGTGCGACGCCGAACACACCTTCGGTGGTCAGCCACATGTGCGATGCGGCACGCGACAGCGAGGCGCCCTTGTGCGCGATCATGTCCGGCATGTAGGCGCCGCCGAACGTGTACGCAAGGAACACGATGGCCATGATCGTCATGGGCATGCCGAGGCATCGCCGCGTGGCCTCGAGCAGCGTCAGCACGCCGAGGATGGACACGACGATGTCCTGCGTCGTCGGGGACCCGGGCCGCAGCGAGAGCTGGGCATGGAACAGGAACGTATACAGCGCGCAGAAGGCCGCCAGGCCCGCCAGCAGCCAGTCGTAGGCGGGCACGCGATTCTTCGCGGCGCCCTTCCACAGCGGATAGCACAGGAAGACCAGGAACACGGCGAACGCAAGGTGGATCGAACGCGCCATCGTGTCGTTGAACATCACGAAGCGCTGCAGGACTGGCGCAGCCGCCGATACCCAGAACGGCACCGGCGAGGAAATCCACAACTGGAACAGCGACCAGACGACTGCCGTGATGATGATCAGCTGGCGCGTGGCGCCGCCAGGCGCCCGGGCGCCCGACTCCCGGGCGACGACATCGTCGATCAGGGATTGATTGGCAACGCCGGCAACAGCGTCAACTTGGTTGCGGTCGGTCATGAACGGCTCCAGGGGCCCATCGGCGATTCCACGTACCTGCAAAACAAACGAGCACCGCGAAGGTGCCCGTGTGTTTCAACGAACCGATCGACTTTTACTTCATCAGTCCCTTTTCCTTGAAGTACTTGATCGCGCCCGGGTGGAACGGCACCGAGTTGCCCTCAAGCGAGCCTTCCTTCGTGATGTTGGCGATGGCGGGATGCAGCTTCTTGAAGTCGTCGAAGTTGTCGAAGACGGCTTTGGTGATGACATAGGCCGTGGCTTCCGGCATGTCGGCGCTGACGACCAGCGTGGCCAGCACGCCGAACGACGGCTGCGCGGTGTCGGTGCCCTTGTACATCTTGCCCGGGACGTCGGCCTTGGCGTAGAACGGGTTCGCCGCCACCAGCTTGTTGATCGGCGCGCCGGAAACCGATGCGATGTTGGACGAGCACGACGTGGCCGCTTCCTGGAAGATGGCGTTGGGGTGGCCGGCGACGAACACGAAGGCGTCGATCTTGTTGTCGCACCGCGCCGGCGCCATCTCGACGAACTTCAGCTCCGACGCGAGCTTCAGGTCGCCCTGCGCGATGCCGAATTCCTTCATCACCAGTTCCATCGTCGAGCGCGTGCCCGAACCCGGGTCGCCGATGTTGATGCGCTTGCCCTTGATGTCCTCGAATTTCTTGATGTTGGCATCCTGCCGCGCCACCAGCGTGAAGAGCTCCGGGTATACGGAGAACAGCGCGCGCAGCTTGGGCTGCGCCTTGTCCTTGAACGCGCCTTCGCCCTTCATCGCGTAGAACTGGGTGTCGCTCTGCGCAAAGCCCACGTCCATGTCGCCGGACATCACGGCATTGATGTTGAACACGGAGCCGCCGGTGGATTCGACCGTGCAGCGCAGGTTGTGATCCTTGCGGCCGGCGTTGACGAAACGGCAGATGGCGCCACCCAGCGGGTAGTAGACGCCGACGATCCCGCCGGTGCCGACCGTGATGAATTTTTGTTGGGCCTGTGCAGGGACAGGCGTGAAGAGCAGTGCCGAGACGAATCCGGC
>JANNNM010000812.1:0-1833 GCA_031398535.1 Betaproteobacteria bacterium
CCCCGCATGCGGCGCAGCGCCCGGAAGCGGAGGCCTTCGTCGCGTGGTTGCGCGAGGAAACGCAGGCGCCGCCCGCGCCGCCCGCCGCTGCTTCCGTGCCGCGCAAGTCGCGCACGCCTGGAACACGCCATGCCGCATGAGCATCTCGAGCCCTCCGCGTTCATTGCCCGCTTCGCGGCGCTGATTCCCGCCAACGCGCGCGTGCTCGACCTGGCGGCCGGGTCGGGTCGACATGCGCGATTGCTGGCCGCCCGCGGCGCGCAGGTTCTGGCGGTGGACCGCGATGCGGACGCGCTGGCCGCCAGTGCCGGCGACCCGCGCATCGAGACCCGCGTGCTCGACCTCGAAGCCGATGGCTGGCCTTTGCAAGGCGAGACCTTCGGCGCGATCGTGGTGACCAACTATCTGCACCGGCCGCTCTTCCCGCATCTGCGCGCGGCGCTGGCGCCGGACGGCGTGCTGCTCTACGAAACCTTTGCCGCCGGCAACGAGCGTTTCGGCCGGCCGGCCAATCCGGATGTCCTGTTGCGCGACGGCGAACTGCTGCAACTGGCGGCGGCGCCGCCCCATCCGCTGACCGTCGTCGCGTTCGAGCAGGGCCGCGAGGAGGCCCATGGCCGCACGGTCGTCATGGCGCGACTGGCGACCGTGGGGCCCGCCTATCCCGGGCCGCCGGTGCTGGCGCCATCCCTCGCGCCGCAGGGCGCGTGATGGAACGCCGCGGGGCCCCTGCGGTCGAATCGACGGACCCGTCCCGGTTGCCCCCTGACCCGGGGACGGCCGCTGTTGGCGAATGGAGTAAAATGCTTCATTTTTCCAGTCTGACCCTATGTTGATCGGTAGCTTGGTCGCCATCGCGACCCCGATGCAGCCAGGCGGAGCGCTCGACCTTCCGGCGCTTCGCAAACTCATCGACTTCCACGTCGCGAACGGCACCGCGGGGATCGTCATCGTCGGTACCACGGGGGAATCGCCCACCGTGGACTTCGACGAGCATTGCCTGCTGATCAAGGCCACGGTCGAGCACGTGGCCGGTCGCGTCGCGGTCGTGGCCGGCACTGGTGCCAATTCCACGGCGGAAGCGCTGAAGCTCGCGCAGTACGCCAAGAGCGCGGGTGCGGACATGCACCTGTCCGTGGTGCCGTACTACAACAAGCCCACGCAGGAAGGCCTCTACGCCCACTTCCGCACGATCGCCGACGCCGTCGCGCTGCCGATGATCCTGTACAACGTGCCGGGCCGCACGGTCGCCGACATGTCCAACGACACCGTCCTGCGCCTCGCCAAGGTGCGCAACATCGTCGGGCTGAAGGACGCCACGGCCGATGTAGGGCGCGGCAGCGAACTGCTGCGCGCGCTCGGCCAGGCCGGCCTCGACCAGTTTGCGGTCTACAGCGGCGAGGACATCACGTCCCTGGCGCTGATGCTGATGGGCGCCCACGGCGTCATCTCCGTTACCGCCAACGTCGCGCCGAAGCTGATGGCACAGATGTGCGCGGCCGCGCTGAAGGGCGATGTGGCCACGGCGCGCGATTGCAACAATCGCATGCTGGCATTGCATCGCCGGCTCTTCATCGAACCCAATCCGATCCCGACCAAGTGGTCGCTGGCGGAGATGGGCTTCATCCAGAACGAATTGCGGTTGCCGCTGCAGCCGCTGTCGCCCCAATTCCACGACACGGTTCGCGCCGCACTCCGCGACGCCGGCTGTCTCGCGTAGCGCCGAGGTACCTCCGCCATGACCTTTCACCTGATTCCCCGTACGGTCCTCCGTCGCGCCGCGCCGGTGGTCCTGGTTGCGATGCTGCCGTGGCTGCTGGCTGGCTGCGAATC
>JANNNM010000830.1:0-1180 GCA_031398535.1 Betaproteobacteria bacterium
GCCGGCCAACAACGTGCAGGAGCTGATCGCGCTGGCGAAGGCGCAGCCGGGCAAGCTCAACTATGCGTCGGTGGGCACCGGCTCGCCGGGACATATCGCCGGCGAGTTGTTCAAGCTGAAGACCGGCGTCGACATCGTGCACGTGCCCTACAAGGGCGGTGGCCCGGCCGTCACCGACACCATCGGCGGCCAGGTGCAGCTGCTCTTCGTATCGATGCCCGCGGCATGGCAGCACGTGAAGTCCGGGCGCCTCAAGGCCATCGCCGTCACCAGCGACAAGCGCAGCGTGGCCGCGCCCGATGTGCCGACCATCCTCGAGTCCGGCGTGCCCGATTATGTCGTCAACTCGTGGTATGGCGCGCTGGCGCCAGCGAAGACACCGCCGGCGGCGGTTGCCAGGTTGCAGGCAGCGTTCGCGCAGGTGCTGGCGAACCCGCAGGTCAAGGAGAAATTGCTGGCGCAAGGGGCGGAGGCCGCGCCGACGACGCAGGCCGAGTTCGACAAGATCATCCGCGACGAGCTTGCCAAGTGGGACTACGTGATCCGTGCCGCCAACATCAAGCCCGAGTGATTTGAAGACCGTCTCGACGCAGGCGCCCGGACCGACAGTCGCCGACGCGACCGCCGTCGATGATGCGGGGTTCGTCGCGCAAATGATCGCGCGCGCGCGCGTCGCGCAGCGCGCGTTCGAGCAATGGGACCAGCAGGCCGTGGACGAGGCCGTCACCGCTGCCGCCTGGGCCATCGTTGCCCCGGAGCACAATCGCGCGCTGGCGGAGCTCGCCGTGGCGGCCACCGGTCTCGGCAACATCGCCGACAAGATCGCGAAGAACCGCCGCAAGACGATGGGCCTGCTGCGCGACCTGCAGGGCGCGCGTTCAGTGGGGGTCATCGCGCGCGATCCTGAACGGGGCCTGATCGAGATCGCGCGTCCCGTGGGCGTGGTCGCCGCGATCACGCCATCCACCAACCCCGGCGCGACGCCCGCCAACAACATCATCAATGCGCTCAAGGGCCGGAATGCGATCATCCTGGCGCCGTCCCCCAAGGGCCAGTCCACGCTGACGTTGCTGCTGCAATTCGTGCACGCCGAGCTCGACCGGGTCGGCGCGCCGACGGACCTGGTGCAGCAGCTGCCGGCACCCGTGACGCGCGGCATGACGCGCGAACTGATGCAGCA
>JANNNM010000891.1:0-3044 GCA_031398535.1 Betaproteobacteria bacterium
CACGCCAGCGGCGCGCACGGCCTTCCTGTTTACGCGCGTCGGCCTTGCGGGCGCGGACCTGGGTGCGTGCACGCTGCTGCCGCGCACGATCGGGCAGGGACGCGCGGCGGAGCTCCTGTATACGGGCCGCGCGATGAATGCGGACGAGGGCGCGGCGTGGGGGTTCTTCAATCGTGTCGTGCCACCTGCGACGTTGCTGGCGGAGGCGCAGCAGTTCGCGCGAATGCTGGCCGACGGCCCGACCTTCGCGCATGCGATGACGAAGAAGCTGCTTCACCAGGAATGGGCGATGGATGTCGACGCCGCGATCGAGGCCGAAGCCCAGGCGCAGGCGATCTGCATGCAGACGCAGGACTTCCGCCGGGCCTATGAAGCGTTCGCGGCAAAGCAGACGCCGAGATTCGAGGGCAACTGACGTGGATCGCGCGCATTTCAGCTGGCCGTTCTTCGACGATGCGCATCGCGCGATGGCGGCGGGCATTGAGGCGTGGAGCGGCGCGCTCGTGACGACAGCGAATTCCGCAGCGCATGACGCCGACGTCGATGCCACCTGCCGCGCGCACGTGAGGGCGCTTGGTGCGGCAGGCTGGCTGCGCTACTGCGTGGCTGCGGCCGATGGTGGCGCGTTGCCGGCGCTCGATTCGCGCGCGCTGTGCATTGCTCGTGAAACGCTAGCGTATGCCGATGGATTGACCGACTTCGCGTTCGCGATGCAGGGGTTGGGCAGCGGCGCGATCTCGCTGGCGGGGTCGTCTGAACAGCGCGCGCGCTGGTTGCCGCAGGTCGCGCGCGGCGAGGCCATCGCGGCATTCGCGCTGTCCGAACCCGATGCCGGCTCGGATGTCGGCGCCATGGCCATGCACGCGGTTCGCGATGGGGACGACTTTGTCCTCGATGGCACGAAGACATGGATTTCCAATGGCGGAATCGCGGACTTCTACTGTGTGTTTGCGCGGACGGGTCCTGCCGGGGGCGGCGCCAAGGGCATCAGTGCCTTCCTCGTGCCAGCGGACACGAACGGGTTGCGGGTGGCAGAACGCATCGACGTCATCGCGCCGCATCCGCTGGCGCGATTGCAGTTCACGCAAGTCCGGGTGCCGGCGTCCGCGCTGCTGGGCGCGGAGGGCGATGGCTTCAAGCTCGCGATGCGCACGCTCGACATCTTCCGCGCGTCCGTGGCGGCGGCGGCCGTCGGCTTCGCGCGGCGCGCGCTGGACGAGGCGGTGGCGTACGCACGAGCGCGGCCGATGATCGGCGGCACGCTGGCCGACCTGCAATTGACGCAGGCGGCGCTGGGCGAGATGGCCACGGAACTCGATGCGGCGGCCTTGCTGACCTATCGCGCCGCGTGGCAGCGCGACGTGGAAGGCACGCGTACGACGCGCGAGGCCGCGATGGCGAAGCTTACCGCCACGGAATCCGCGCAACGCATCATCGACCGCGCCGTCCAGATGTTCGGCGGCATGGGCGTGACGCGCGGACAGGTCGTGGAGCGGCTGTATCGCGAGATCCGCGCCTTGCGTATCTACGAGGGCGCGACGGAGGTGCAGAAGCTGATCGTCGGCCGGGACGTGCTCAACGCCGCGAACGGAAGTCGGTGATGACGACGACCGCCCACGTCGACACCTTCGCGCGGGACCACCTGCCGCCGCGCGACCAGTGGCCGGAGTTCGTCTACGACCTGCCCGAGCTGCAGTATCCGGACCGCGTCAATGCGGCGACCGCTTTGCTGGACGGCGCCATTGCCAACGGCTGGGGCGGGCGTGTTGCCATCCGCGCGCCGGGGGGCTTGGGCTGGACCTATGCCGATCTGCTGGCGCAGGCCAACCGGATCGCGCGGGTGCTGGTGGAGGACCTCGGCGTGGTCCCCGGCAATCGCGTGCTGCTGCGCGGACCCAACAACCCGCAGATGGCCGCGTGCTGGTTCGCCGTATTGAAGGCCGGCGCCATCGCCGTCGCCACGATGCCGTTGCTGCGCGCGCGCGAGCTGACCGACATCGTGACCAAGGCGCAGGTGTCGCATGCATTGTGCGACGCGCGTCTGGCCGAGGAATTGGTGGCCACCTGTGCGGCGTGTCCGACGTTGCGCACCTTGGCGCTGTTCGGGACAGAGGCGCCCGACAGCGTCGATGCGCTGGCGCAAGGCAAGCCGGCAACCTTCGCCGACGTGGATACCGCCGCCGACGACACGGCGCTGATCGCGTTTACCTCGGGCACCACCGGCACACCGAAGGGCACGATGCATTTCCACCGCGACGTCCTGGCCAGCTGCGATTGCTGGCCGCGGTCGACGTTGCGCTGCACGATGGATGACGTCTTCACCGGCAGCCCGCCGCTGGCGTTCACGTTCGGGCTGGGCGGCCTGCTGCTGTTTCCGCTGCGGGTTGGCGCCACGGCGCTGTTGCTGGAGCGCGCGTCGCCCGAGCTGCTGCTGCCCGCCATCGCGGAGCACAAGGTGACGGTGCTGTTCACGGCGCCCACGTCCTATCGCGCGATGGCGGCCTTGGCCGGCGCGCACGACCTGTCGACATTGCGCAAGTGCGTGTCAGCCGGCGAAGCCCTGCCCGCGGCCACGCGCGCGCTGTGGAAGGAGGCCACCGGCATCGAGATGATCGACGGCATCGGCGCAACCGAGATGCTGCACATCTTCATCTCGCACGACGAGGCCACCGCGCGCGCGGGCGCTACCGGCAAACCGGTGCCGGGTTACCGCGCCTGCGTGATGGACGACTCGGGTCGCCCGCTGCCACCGGGCGAAGTGGGCCGGCTGGCCGTGAAGGGGCCGACGGGATGCCGCTACCTCGCGGACGACCGGCAGCTGCAGTACGTGAAGGACGGCTGGAACTACACGGGCGACGCGTACCTCGTCGATGGCGACGGCTACTTCGTCTACCAGGCGCGCACCGACGACATGATCATCAGCGCCGGCTACAACATCGCGGGACCGGAAGTGGAAGGCGCGCTGCTCGGGCATCCGGCCGTGTCCGAATGTGGGGTGATCGGCGTCGACGACGACGAGCGCGGCAAGATCGTCAAAGCCTTTG
>JANNNM010000896.1:0-1836 GCA_031398535.1 Betaproteobacteria bacterium
GCGCGCATCGATCGTGGCCGATCCGCATTTCGACCGTAAAAATACACAGGACAACACGCCGGCCGTCGTGCATATGGAAGTGGTGCCTGGCAATACCGTCGATGTGCAAGTCGCAGCCAAGGGCGGCGGGTCGGAAAACAAATCGAAATTCGCGATGCTCAATCCTTCCGATTCGATCGTGGATTGGGTGTTGAAAACCGTGCCGACGATGGGGGCCGGCTGGTGTCCACCGGGCATGCTCGGCATCGGCATCGGCGGCAGTGCCGAGAAGGCGATGCTGATGGCGAAGGAATCGCTGATGGAGCCGCTCGACATGCACGAGCTGTTGCGCCGCGGCCCCGCAAGCAAGCTCGAGGAACTGCGCATCGAGCTCTTCGAGAAAGTCAATGCGCTCGGCATCGGCGCGCAGGGCCTGGGCGGTCTCGCCACGGTGCTCGACGTCAAGATCCTCGACTATCCGACGCATGCGGTATCGAAGCCCGTCGCGATGATTCCCAATTGCGCGGCCACGCGGCATGCGCACTTCACGCTGGACGGTTCGGGCGTGGCGCACCTGACGCCACCCGACCTCTCGCGCTGGCCCGACGTGCACTGGCAGCCGTCGCCCGCCTCGAAGCGCGTGCAGCTCGACACGCTCACGCGCGAGGAAGTGGCCACCTGGACACCAGGCGAGACGCTGCTTCTCTCCGGCAGGATGCTCACCGGACGGGATGCCGCGCACAAGCGCATCGCCGACCACTGCGCGCGCGGCGAAGCACTGCCCGAAGGGCTCGACTTCCGCAATCGCGTCATCTATTACGTAGGCCCGGTCGATCCGGTCCGCGACGAAGTGGTTGGCCCCGCCGGCCCCACCACCGCCACACGGATGGACAAGTTCACCGAGATGATGCTCGACCGGTATGGGCTGATCGCGATGATCGGCAAGGCCGAGCGCGGCCCCGTCGGCATCGAGGCCATCCGCAAGCACGGCGCGGCGTACCTGATGGCCGTCGGCGGCGCAGCCTATCTCGTTTCCAAGGCGATCCGCAGTTCGCGCGTGGTGGCCTTCGCCGATCTCGGCATGGAAGCCATCTACGAGTTCGATGTCCGCGACATGCCGGTCACCGTGGCCGTCGATGCGCTCGGGCAATCGGTGCACCACACGGCGCCCCGTGAATGGCAGGCCCGGATCGGCAAGATCCCGGTCGCCGCCCTCTGACCGGGCGACGGCGCGCTGCGCCGGCCCAGCCGTCCATGCGTCGACTGCCAGAGGCGGGAACCGCGGTGGCACGGTGTATGCTTTATCGAGTGTTTTCACGCCTGCTGCGGCAGTGTCGGACGGCGTGATCGCCGTCCGTCAGGCCCGCGGGCGGTTGGCCCTCCGGCATGACCACGTCGCCGCACGAGACCCGCGTGACCCAACGTTCCCCGACCCTGCCCGCTTGCCCGTCGGTCCGGTGGCCTGTCCGGCGAGCCGGGCGCGCCGCTGGGCGCCGGTCTTGGCTGGTCGCCGCATGGTTCGCCGTTTCTGCCGCAGGCGCGCAGGTGCCGGACGAGCGGACGCTGCTGGGGGAAGTCCCCAGCGTCTTCGCCGCGTCGAAGTACGACCAGCCGCTGAACGAGGCGCCGGCCGATGTGACGATCGTCACCCGCGCGGAGATCCAGCGCTACGGCTGGCTGACGCTTGCCGACGTGCTGCGCGGCGTGCGGGGCTTCCTTGTCACCTCCGATCGCAACTATGCGTATGCCGGCGTGCGCGGCTTTGCGCGCACCGGCGACTACAACGGCCGCATCCTGCTCACCGTCGATGGTCATCGCGTCAACGACTCGATCTACGACCAGGCGTTGCTCGGCCAC
>JANNNM010000935.1:0-6164 GCA_031398535.1 Betaproteobacteria bacterium
TGTTGCCGCTGCTTTTGCTGACGGTGGCCCCTGCCGCGTTGGCCGCCCTCTTCGGTTCCCTCTTCGCCGGAACCATGCCCGGGGACCTGGGGGTCCGCGACGGCCGCCTGAAGGCATGCCCCGACAAGCCCAATTGCGTCAACAGCCTGGCCACCGATCCCGCGCATGTGATCGCGCCGCTGCCCTTCACCGGCGATGCCGCGGCGGCCATGAAAGCCCTGGCCGCCATCGTTGCGGCCGCGCCGGGCGCCACGGTCGTCAAGGCAGAGTCCATGTACCTGCAGGCCACCTTCGCAACGCCCACGATGGGATTCGTCGACGATGTCGAGTTTCATGCCGACGCGGCGCGCCAGGTGATCGATGTGCGGTCGGCATCCCGCCTCGGCCACAGCGATCTCGGCACCAATCGCAAGCGGGTCGAGGCATTGCGGCAGGCATTCGCCGCGGCCAACCCATGAGCGCGCGTCACGACAAGAGGACGCCATGACCGCGCCGCGCCGTCCCCAGCGCGCAAACCGCACGGCGCCACGTCAAGCGGTGACGCCGTCCAGCCCGCTGTCGAGCTGGTACGAGGAACAGCGCTCGGCCTATCTCTATCGTGCATGCGCGGTGGCCGAGACCGGCACCATCCGCGCGGAGCTCTTCCTGCGCCTCGCGGGCGAGGCCGAGGCGCAGTCCGCGATCTGGCGCGCGCAGATCACGGCGCGTGGGTCACCTCCGCCGCCGCCGTTCGTGGCCGATGCGCGCACGCGCCTCGTCGCCACGCTGGTGCGCTGGTGGGGTCCGCGCCGGTTGAAACCGGTGCTGGCTGCGATGAAGGTGCGCGGCATGACCCTCTACGCCAGTGGCGCCGGCCTCGATGGCGGCCACGTCGAGCCTCCGTCCGGCAGCGCGATCGAGTATCGGCACCGGAGCCTCGGCAGCGGCGGCAACCTGCGGGCGGCGGTCTTCGGCGTCAACGACGGCCTCGTCAGCAATGCAAGCCTCATCCTGGGCGTCACCGGGGCGACCGCCGATACGCGGACGATTCTGGTCGCAGGTGTGGCGGGCCTCGCGGCGGGCGCGTTCGCGATGGCGGCGGGCGAATATGTCTCGGTACGATCGCAGCGCGAACTCTTCGAACACCAGATCGCGCTCGAGCGCGATGAACTGCGGCAATACCCGGAAGCCGAGGCCCAGGAACTCGCGCTGATCTATGCAGCCAAGGGCCTGTCGCCGAAGGAAGCACAGCGGCTTGCCAAGCGCCTGGTGGCCGATCCGGAGCATGCGCTCGACACGCTGGCGCGCGAGGAACTCGGACTCAATCCGGCGGAACTCGGCGCGCCCCTGGGTGCCGCCGCCAGTTCATTCGCGGCATTCGGCGCGGGCGCGGCGCTGCCGCTGCTTCCGTTCGTGTTCATCGGGGGTGCGGTGGCGCTGCCCACGGCACTTGGCCTGACTGCGGTGGCGCTGTTCACCGTCGGCGCCGTGCTGTCACTCTTCACCGGCCGCAGCGCGTGGTTCTCGGGCGCGCGCATGCTGGCGCTCGGTGCTCTGGCCGGTGGCGTCACCTTCGGCATCGGGCGCCTCTTCGGCGTGGCCCTTGGCTGAACGCGAACGCCTCGATCGACGGCGCGACGCCCGGATCGCTCATCCGCGGCGCGCAGCGCCCCTGGTGCAGGCGAGCGCGCCCGCCGTCGTCCTGAAGGAAGGCCGCGAACGCTCGGTGCTGCAGGGCCACCCGTGGGTGTTTTCAGGCGCCATCGACCGTGTACTCGGGGAGCCGGCACCCGGCACGACGATCAGCGTGGCCGATGCGGGGGGCGGCTGGCTCGCCCATGCAGCGTGGTCGCCCGTGTCGCAGATCCGCGCGCGGATCTGGTCGCGCGACCCAACGCTTCGCATCGACGCGGCCTTCTTCCGCGGCCGGATCCAGCATGCGGCGGGCCTGCGCGCGCCATTGTTCGACGATGCGCATACCGGTGCCCGCCTTGTTCACGGCGAGGCGGATGGCCTGCCGGGCATCATCGTCGATCGCTATGGCAGCGTCGCCGTCGTTCAATTGCTGTCTGCGGGTGCCGACCACTGGCGCACCGCCATCGTCGATGCGATCGCCACATTGCCCGGCATCGAATGTGTTTATGAACGCTCCGACGCTGACGTGCGCGCGCTCGAAGGCCTGCCGGAACGCGTGGGCGTGGTCGCGGGTTCGATGCCCTCTGACGTGTCGTTGCGCGAGGACGGGCTCGACTATCGCGTCGATCCCGTCGGCGGGCAGAAGACCGGCTTCTACCTCGACCAGCGCGACAATCGCCGGCAGGTTCGCGCCATTGCCGGCGGACGACGGGTCCTCAACGCGTTCTGCTATTCCGGGGGCTTCACGCTTGCGGCGCTGGCGGGTGGCGCCACGCATGTTGTCTCGATCGACAGTTCCGGCGAGGCGCTGGCCATGGGCGCGCAGAACCTCGCACGCAACCCGGCGCTGCCGGTCGCGGCCAACAAGTGGATCGAGGCCGATGTCTTCGCGCACCTGCGGCAACTGCGCAACGAAGCCGCTTCCTTCGACCTGATCGTCCTCGATCCACCGAAGTTCGCGCCCACGGCAGCCCACGCCGAAGGCGCGGCGCGCGCGTACAAGGACATCAACCTGCTGGCGCTGAAGCTGCTGGTGCCAGGCGGGCTGCTGGCCACGTTCTCGTGTTCCGGCGGGGTGAACGCAGAACTCTTCCAGAAGATCGTGGCGGGTGCGGCAGTGGACGCCGGCACCGGCGCACAAATCGTCCGTCGGCTGGGGCCTTCCCCCGATCATCCGGTGGCGCTCAATTTCCCCGAAGGCGATTACCTCAAGGGAATGCTGCTGCGGAAGAACTGACGCGGCATCGGGAAGGCACGCCCTTCCGGCACCAAAAACAAGGCCGCAAAGGGTTTCCCCGATGCGGCCTTGTCAGCCTCGGCCGGATGGACAGGAGGTCACCCGGCCGTGTTAGCAACCTTCTGCGGTCAGGCGGGCGCCTTCATGCACTCGCTCTGGGCCTTGGCACGCGCGTCCTTGTCGAGGCCCGCGGTCTTCTTGTTGCACATCGCCATCTTGCTTTCGGGCTTGGCGGGTGCGGCTGCCGGCTTGGCGGACAGGCAGGAACTCATGTACGCCTTGCGCTCGTCGCCCTTCTTGTCGGCGGCGGACGCGTTGCAGGCCTTCATCTTGTCCTGCTGCGAGTTCTGCGCCATGGCAGGCGCCGTGGCCAGCAGGGCGCTGGCCGCGATCAAGAGCATCAATTTCTTCATGGGGTCCCCTCCGGATTGGTCAAGCATTCGGGTCATGCAAACTGCCCGTTGGTTGATGGGTACTCCGGCATGCGCCCCGGAAGGTCATCGGTCAGGCTGAAAGCAGTCTACGGCAACCTCAACGCGCGAGGCAACGGTTTCGCCGACCCGTCGCGGCGAAGTGTTGCGCGGACGTCATGTTGCGCCGCGAGGGGCGGCCAGCGCCCGGGTATACCCGGCCCGGCTAACGCGGTATCATATTGTTTTGCCTGAACAATCTCATAGGAATACCCGCCGTGTCCGCTTCCACTGTCCAGCGCCATCGCGCCGCCGGCGCCCCCGCCGAAGGGTCCGGTCCCCGGATCGACGATACCCGCATCGTCGACATCACCGAACTGTCGCCGCCCGCCCACCTGCTGCGCGAATTCCCGGTCTCCGAAGCGCCCGCGGCCACGACGTACGACGCGCGCCAGGCGATCCACCGGGTCCTGCATGGCGCCGACGACCGGCTTCTGGTTGTCGTGGGGCCCTGCTCCATCCACGACTACGATGCCGCCATCGACTACGCGACGCGCCTGGCCGCACTCAAGCATGAGCTCGACGACCACCTGATCATCGTGATGCGCGTGTACTTCGAAAAGCCGCGCACCACGGTCGGCTGGAAAGGCCTCGTCAACGATCCGCGCCTCGACAACAGTTTCCGCATCAACGAGGGCCTGCGGCTCGCGCGGCGCATCCTGCTCGAGATCAACGAGCTCGACCTGCCCGCCGGCACCGAATACCTCGACATGATCACGCCGCAGTACATCGCCGACCTCATCGCGTGGGGCGCCATCGGCGCGCGCACGACCGAAAGCCAGTCGCACCGGCAATTGGCGTCGGGCCTGTCGTGCCCGGTAGGCTTCAAGAACGGCACCAATGGCGATGTGCGCATCGCCGTGGATGCCATCAAGGCCGCGTCCGCGCCGCACCATTTCCTGTCGGTGACCAAGGGCGGACACTCCGCGATCGTGCACACGGCCGGCAACGAGGATTGCCACATCATCCTGCGCGGCGGCAAGACCACCAACTACGACGCCGCCAGCGTCGATGCCGTCAGCCGTGAACTGGCCGGCGCCGGCCTGGCCGCGCGCGTGATGGTCGACTGCTCGCATGCCAACAGCCAGAAGAATCACGACCGGCAGGTCGACGTGGCGCGCGACGTCAGCGCGCAGATTGCCGCTGGCGATGCGCGCATCTTCGGCGTGATGATCGAAAGCCACATCAATCCCGGCCGGCAAGACCTGGTGGCCGACCGTCCGCTCGACTACGGCGTCTCGATCACCGATGCGTGCATCGGCTGGGACGCCACCGTGGAAACCCTGCGCGGACTCGCGGAAGCCGTGCGGCTCCGCCGCCTGAAACTCGCCGACGAAACGTGAAGGACAAGGGGCGACGCGCCGCAGCATCGACGCGCGCCGGCCCCGTGCCGGTCGAGACCGAGTTGAAGCTGGCGCTCGATCCGGCCGCCGCCACCGCGCTGGCGCGGCACCCTGCCATCAAGGCCCTGAAGCGCGGGCGGGCGCGCACGTCGCGCCTGGTAGCCACCTATTTCGATACCCCTGATGGCGACCTGGCCGCAGCGGGCATCGGCTTGCGCCTGCGGCGCGAAGGCCACCGTGTCGTCCAGACGGTGAAGGGGCCGGCCAGCAGCGATCGCAGCGTCGGCATGGGCAGCCGCACCGAATACGAATGGCCGGTCACCGCGGCACGCCTCGATCCGCTGCGTTTCGCGACCACGCCCTTTCGCCGCGTGCTGGGCAAGGCGGAGAAGCGCGGCCTGGCGGCACGCTTCGTCACCGACTATGTCCGCACGTCGATCCCGCTGACTTTTCCCGACAGCACGATGGCCACGCTGTGCATTGACATCGGCGAAATCCGGAGCGATGACGGCGGACCGCCGGTGCGCGCGCCGCTGCATGAGATCGAACTCGAGCTCGAAGCCGGCGATCCGTTGCGCCTCTTCGAACTCGCACGCTTGCTGGCGGAGACCCTGCCCCTCACCCTGGAGCCGGCGAGCAAGGCGGAACGCGGTTATCGCCTGCGCCAACCCGCCGCATTGGCACCGATGCGCGCCTTCGATGCGGAGCTCGGCAAATCCACGACGGCCAGCGACGCCTTTGCCGCGATCATCCGCGCCTGCCTCGCGCAGATCGAAGGCAACGCGGCGGGACTGTGCCGTGACGACGATCCCGAATGGATCCACCAGATGCGGATCGGCGTGCGTCGATTGCGCGCGTGCCTGTCGCTGGGGCGCGCGGCATTTCCCGCCGCGCAGCTCGAACCGCTGCGCGTCGAACTGCGCTGGCTGGCGCAGGCGCTCGGCCCCGCGCGCGACCTCGATGTGTTCGTGACGTCGACATTGCCGGCCTTCAAGACTGCGCTCGCGCGTGGCAGCGGCGCCGGGCCGCTCGATGGCGCGCTGCGCTCGCTGGTGGCGCGCGCACGGCGGCAACGCACGCAGGCGCGCATCGCCGCGCGCGCGGCCGTGGCCTCGCCGCGCTTCGTTCGGCTGATGCTGGCCGCCGCGGCCCTCGCAGCGCAGCCTGTCGGCGGCACCGCGATGGAATCCAGCCCGGAGTTTGACGTTCGCACCGGCCTGGCGCGCGACTTCGCAAGGCCGCTGTTGAAGCGCCGGCACCGGCAGTTGCTGGAACTGGGCCACGACCTGGCCCATGCGCAACCCGCGGCCCGCCATGCGGCGCGACTCGCGGCAAAGAAGTTGCGCTACGCGACAGAGTTCTTCGCGCCGCTCTTTGCGCGGAAGCGCACGCGGGATTACCGTCGCGCGCTGGCCGTGCTGCAGGAAGAGCTGGGCTTGTGGAACGACGCCGCCGTCGCCGCCGGCCTTGCCGCCACCATTTCCGGTCCGGAGTCCGCGG